>NZ_JYGP01000001.1:7500-231324 GCF_000960005.1 Streptococcus mitis
GTTCGTCGTGTGAGTGAATTGGTTGGAGTTCGTATTTCTACTTTCTCAGTAGGTCCTGGTCGTGAACAAACAAATATTTTAGAAAGTGTTTGGTCCTAAGAGATTTTTAAGATTTATTTAAGATAGGTCGGATATACTATAGACAGTTACAAGAAGACCTCCTAACTTGTTGTAACAAATATCCTAAACTTTTCTTTTTCATAATAATCTCCCTATAAAGTCACCGCATTCGGTGGCTTTTTTTGTCTTGGGATTCATGATATAATAATAAAATCGATAAGTAGTAAAAGGGAAATTGATGAATTATACAGTTGAAGAAAAAGAAGTCTTTATGAGGGAAGCTTTGAGAGAGGCTGAGATTGCTCTTGAACACGATGAAATTCCAATTGGTTGTGTGATTGTCAAGGACGGAGAAATCATTGGTCGTGGGCATAATGCACGTGAGGAGTTGCAGCGAGCGGTTATGCACGCGGAGATTATGGCCATAGAGAATGCGAATTTGAGTGAGGAGAGCTGGCGCTTGCTTGATTGCACGCTTTTTGTGACCATTGAGCCTTGTGTCATGTGTAGTGGGGCGATTGGCCTCGCCCGTATTCCAAACGTGGTCTATGGGGCTAAAAACCAGAAATTTGGCGCTGCTGGGAGTTTGTACGATATCTTGACAGATGAGCGTCTCAATCATCGTGTGGAGGTTGAAACGGGAATTTTGGAAGATGAATGCGCAGCTATTATGCAGGACTTTTTTAGAAATAGACGGAAAAAATAATTTTGCTTTTAAAATGAATAGGAATGTGATATAATAAATAGTGGAGCAACAGTTCTGCGTGAAGCGGGTCAGGGGAGGAATCCAGCAGCCCTAAGCGATTTGAATTGTGTGCTCTTTTTTTCGTGCTTTTTCCGAATAAATAAGATAGAATAATCTAGAATAAATGATAATAGAAAAGAGAAGATGATGAAAATTCGTGGTTTTGAATTGGTTTCTACTTTTACAGATGAAAATTTATTGCCCAAGCGTGAGACGGCGCATGCGGCTGGTTACGACTTAAAGGTTGCTGTGCGTACGGTTATTGCGCCAGGAGAGATTGTCTTGGTTCCGACAGGAGTTAAGGCTTATATGCAACCGACTGAGGTTCTCTACCTCTATGATCGTTCTTCAAATCCTCGTAAGAAGGGCTTGGTTTTGATTAACTCGGTTGGTGTCATTGATGGGGATTATTATGGAAATCCTGGGAATGAAGGGCATATTTTTGCTCAGATGAAGAATATTACAGATCAAGAAGTTGTTCTTGAAGTTGGAGAACGTGTGGTTCAGGCTGTTTTTGTGCCTTTCTTAATTGCAGATGGAGATGCAGCTGACAGCGTGCGAACTGGTGGATTTGGATCGACTGGGTACTAGAATGAAGATTATCTTTGTACGTCACGGAGAGCCAGATTATCGTGAGTTAGAGGAGCGTTCTTATACGGGATTTGGGATAGATTTGGCACCCTTGTCTGATAAGGGACGGCAGCAAGCCCAGAAATTGAGCACCAATCCTTTACTCCCTTCAGCTGAAATAATCGTATCTTCTGCAGTCACAAGAGCTTTAGAAACGGCTTCTTATGTGGCCTGTGCTACGGGACTTCCTTTAAGAGTGGAGCCATTATTGCATGAATGGCAGGTCTATGAAAGTGGCACAGATAATTTTGAAAAAGCTCGTACTATGTTTCTAGAAAATAAGGGAGAGTTACTTCCTAATAGTCCTATTCAATATGAGACGGCTACGGAGATGAAGTCTCGTTTTCTAGAATGCATGGATAAGTATCGAGATTACCAGACCGTGATAGTGGTAACTCACAATATGCTCATGCGTCAGTTTGTGCCAAATGAGAAGATTAATTTTTGCCAAGTGATTGAGTGTGAGTTAGAGATATAGAAAGAGGTTTATTATCGCAAAGAAAAAAGCGACATTTGTGTGTCAAAATTGTGGGTATAATTCCCCTAAATATCTGGGACGATGCCCTAACTGTGGGTCTTGGTCTTCTTTTGTAGAAGAGGTTGAGGTTGCCGAGGTCAAGAATGCGCGTGTGTCCTTGACAGGTGAGAAAACTAAGCCCATGAAACTGGCTGAGGTGACTTCTATCAACGTTAATCGAACCAAGACAGAGATGGAGGAATTCAACCGTGTACTTGGAGGCGGAGTGGTACCAGGAAGTCTCGTACTCATAGGTGGGGATCCTGGAATTGGGAAATCAACCCTTCTCCTACAAGTCTCAACCCAGTTGTCCCAAGTGGGAACGGTTCTCTACGTCAGTGGGGAGGAGTCTGCCCAGCAGATTAAACTACGTGCAGAGCGTTTGGGTGATATTGATAGCGAGTTTTATCTCTATGCAGAGACCAATATGCAGAGTGTTCGATCTGAGGTGGAGCGAATCCAACCAGACTTCCTCATTATTGACTCCATTCAGACTATTATGTCTCCTGAGATTTCAGGGGTGCAGGGATCTGTTTCTCAAGTGCGTGAGGTGACGACTGAGCTTATGCAACTGGCCAAGACCAATAACATTGCCATCTTTATCGTAGGGCACGTGACCAAGGAGGGAACCTTGGCTGGGCCTCGTATGCTAGAGCATATGGTGGATACGGTGCTTTATTTTGAAGGAGAGCGCCACCATACCTTTCGTATTTTGAGAGCGGTCAAAAACCGTTTTGGTTCTACCAATGAAATTGGGATTTTTGAGATGCAGTCAGGTGGCTTGGTTGAGGTCCTCAATCCGAGTCAAGTTTTCCTAGAAGAGCGTTTGGATGGAGCAACTGGCTCGTCAATCGTTGTGACCATGGAAGGGACGCGTCCGATTTTGGCGGAGGTTCAGGCTTTGGTAACACCGACCATGTTTGGAAATGCCAAGCGTACGACAACAGGCCTTGATTTTAACCGTGCTAGCTTGATTATGGCTGTTTTGGAAAAGCGGGCAGGTCTTCTCTTGCAAAATCAGGATGCTTATCTCAAATCTGCTGGTGGTGTCAAATTGGATGAACCTGCCATTGACTTAGCTGTTGCAGTTGCCATTGCTTCGAGCTACAAGGACAAGCCAACTAATCCTCAGGAATGTTTTGTGGGAGAACTTGGCTTGACAGGAGAAATTCGGCGTGTGAATCGTATCGAGCAACGCATCAATGAAGCTGCTAAACTGGGCTTTACTAAGATTTATGTACCAAAGAATTCCTTGACAGGAATCACTCCGCCCAAGGAAATTCAGGTCATTGGAGTAACAACGATTCAGGAAGTTTTGAAAAAGGTCTTTGCATAATCCGTGACAAATCCTTTTAAAAATGATAAGATAGGAGAAATATTTGACTATCAAATTTTCGAGGAGGGAATCGTGTCGTATTTTGAACAGTTTATGCAAGCCAATCAGGCTTATGTTGCCCTACATGGGCAGTTAAATTTGCCACTTAAACCCAAAACCAGAGTAGCTATTGTGACCTGTATGGATTCACGTTTGCACGTTGCTCAAGCTCTGGGCTTGGCACTTGGGGATGCTCATATCTTGCGGAATGCAGGTGGTCGAGTGACTGAGGACATGATTCGTTCGCTAGTTATTTCCCAGCAACAAATGGGGACAAGAGAGATTGTGGTATTGCACCATACAGACTGTGGTGCTCAGACTTTTGAAAATGGTCCTTTTAAGGAGTATCTGAAAGAGGAGCTAGGTGTCGATGTGTCAGACCAGGACTTCTTGCCCTTCCAAGATATAGAGGAAAGTGTACGCGAGGATATGCAACTCCTTATCGAGTCTCCCCTAATACCAGACAATGTCATTATCTCTGGTGCCATTTATGATGTGGATACAGGAAGTATGACAGTCGTAGAATTGTAAAAAATTCATTTAAAAAGAAAGTGTATGAAGAAAAACAGTATTTTATTTATTTTTATTTTATTGCTATGTATTGGTTTACAGTATGAAACCATCTACTATACGGACGGTTCGATGTCAGCTGCGGAATATGGACTAATGGGAGTTTCTATCTTTCTAGCTCTTTTTTACATGATTCCGGCTCTTTATTTCCTTTTCCGTATTGGGAAAAAATGGGAATTGCCAAAGAATGCCTTGATTTTGTCTTTATTTGGAGGGATGTTCCTCTCAGGATGGTTGTCTAGTTTTTCTAATACCTATATCCATGATTTACTGGGTGCTCTTTTCCCAGATAGTGCATTTTTAAATGCCTTTGAAAGTGCGATTGTGGCTCCTTTGGTAGAAGAACCGCTTAAATTATTGCCACTTGTCTTTGTTTTAGCTTTGATTCCTGTGCGAAAATTAAAATCTTTGTTTTTACTAGGGATTGCTTCTGGTTTGGGATTTCAAATGATTGAGGATATTGGCTACATTCGTACGGATTTGCCAGAGGGCTTTGACTTTACTATTTCGAGAATTTTAGAGCGTATCATCTCAGGAATTGCCTCTCACTGGACTTTTTCAGGGTTGGCGGTAGTAGGTGTTTACTTGCTTTACAGAGCTTATAAAGGGCAGAAGGTTGGCAAGAAAGAGGGGCTTATTTTCCTAGCTTTAGCCTTGGGAACTCACTTCCTGTTTAATTCTCCTTTTGTAGAATTAGAGACAGAGTTGCCTTTAGCGATTCCAGTGGTTACGGCTATTACTCTTTATGGTTTTTATCAGGTTTATCGCTTTGTTGAGAAGCACAATGAGTTGATGAACTAGAATATTTTTCAAAAGAATGATGCAAGGGTACAAATATGGTGCCCTTCTTTTATTTTTGATTGAAAAATAGTACAAAAAGCGCTACAATGGTAGATGGAAAAATCTTGTGAAAAGCACAAGCGATACATATATACCGGAGGAAATCATGTCTTTTTCTGATTTAAAGCTGTTTGCCCTTTCTTCTAATAAAGAATTGGCAGAACGTGTGGCGCAGGAGATTGGGATAGAGTTGGGGAAATCAAGTGTTCGCCAATTTTCAGATGGAGAGATTCAGGTCAACATCGAAGAATCAATCCGTGGGAAACACGTCTTTATCCTACAATCAACTAGTTCGCCTGTAAATGACAATCTGCTTGAAATTTTGATTATGGTAGATGCTTTGAAGCGTGCCAGTGCAGAATCTGTCAATGTTGTCATGCCTTACTATGGGTATGCACGTCAGGATAGAAAGGCGAGAGCGCGTGAGCCAATCACCTCAAAACTTGTTGCAAATATGCTTGAAGTAGCTGGGGTAGATCGTTTATTGACAATCGACTTGCATGCTGCGCAGATTCAAGGATTCTTTGATATTCCTGTGGATCATTTGATGGGAGCTCCTCTGATTGCAGATTATTTTGAGCGTCGTGGTATGGTTGGTTCTGACTATGTGGTTGTCAGCCCAGACCATGGAGGGGTGACTCGTGCTCGTAAGTTGGCAGAATTTTTGAAAACATCTATTGCTATCATTGACAAACGTCGTAGTGTTGATAAGATGAATACCAGTGAAGTCATGAACATCATCGGTAAGGTAGAAGGCAAGACTTGTATCTTGATTGATGATATGATTGATACAGCTGGAACCATTTGCCACGCGGCAGATGCCCTTGCGGAAGCTGGTGCTGTTGAAGTCTATGCAAGCTGTACGCACCCAGTTCTTTCTGGGCCAGCTATGGACAATATCCAAAAATCAGCTATCAAGAAATTGGTGGTTTTGGATACTATCTACTTGCCAGAAGAGCGCTTGATTGATAAGATTGAGCAGATTTCAATCGCTCATCTCCTAGGAGATGCTATCGTACGTATCCATGAAAAACGCCCACTTTCTCCACTTTTCAGTATTGAGAAAAAGATTTAATGCCCAAGCCTGAGATGATTCTCAGGTTTTTTCATCTCTTTTCCGAATAAATAGATAGAGCCAGATAATCTAGGAAACCTAGATTTAAAACTGTGGTATAATAAAAGGAGGAAGAGGATGATTCTAAGACATCCGGGCATCAGCCCGACCAACGATTTGGTTGCTAAGAAGATTTTTAGCAACCCAGAAATCACTTGTCAATTTATCCGCGATATGCTGGATTTACCAGCCAAAAATGTAACCATTTTGGAGGGAAGCAATATTCATGTCTTCCCTTCCCTTCCGTACTCGGCGCAGGATTTCTATACCAGTATAGATGTCTTGGCGGAGTTGGATAATGGGACTCAAGTAATTATTGAGATTCAGGTCCATCATCAGAATTTTTTCATCAATCGTTTATGGGCTTATCTGTGCAGTCAGGTCAATCAAAACCTAGAAAAAAATCGTCAGCAAGAAGGCAATACTCATCAAAGTTACAAACACATCGCACCTGTTTATGCTATTGCTATCGTAGATAGTAATTACTTCCAAGATGATTTAGCCTTTCACAGTTTTAGTATGCGAGAAGACACGACAGGTGAAGCATTAACCATAACCAATAATGGACAAGAAAACCATCTAGTCAAGATGGCATTCTTGGAACTAAAAAAATACAGAGAAACCAGCAAAGACGAGGTTCGCAAGCCCTGGTTGGAGTTTTTCGGGAATAAGCCCTTTACCCAACAACCGGAGCGAGCCATCAGCCAGGCAGACCAACTGCTAGACTATAAAAGCTGGTCCGAGGAGGACAGGAAAATGTTTAGTGAACAACGCAGACGTGAAGAGCAAGCCTTGTTAGCACAGGATTATGCCTTGGAAACGGCTAGAGCCGAAGGTATTGAACAAGGCTTAGAACGTGGTCGATCTGAGGGGATTGAACAGGGACTGGAGCGTGGGAAAATATTTACCTTTCTTGATTTAGTGCGCCAACATGTTTTAACTTCCGAATTTGCTAGCGAGCAATTAGGTATGACGGTCGCAGAGTTTGAGGACTTGCTATAAGGTCACATTTTAAATAGTAGAAAGTTTATAAAATGGCAAGTTATTATCAAAAAACTTGTCATTTTTGCTTGACATTTCGAAGGGGTTATAGGATAATACTACAGAAGTGAGTTCTGTCCGACTGTCTATGTGGATTAGATATGAATGATTTTAATCAAGGATTAAAAGTTTGTGAGATTTTCACTTGAATATAGGATATTTTAAGCGTATTCACTCTCACAAAGTTGTTTTTTTCACCTTTTTTTCTAAAAATAGGTAAAAACTTTAAAAACTCGAAGAAAACCCTTGACAAATTCTGCAAATATTTATATACTGTATGGTAGTAAGATAGTCTTACGAAAAATATTATAAGAAAAATGAAGGAGATAAAACGATGAAAAAAGTTTTATTGACAAGTGCAGCAGTTGTAGCTGCTGCAGCAGCTCTTAACGCAGCTCCAGTACATGCATATGGAAACTGGACAGGATGGAACAATGGTGGTGCTGGTTCAACAGGATCAGTAAATCATGGAGATCAAGTCAACGTTAAAGATCACAAAGATCCATATTCATTGGATTACAGCCGTGACTCTCGTAACCCAATGGTGAAATATGGTTTCATTAAGTATGACCGTACAGAAAAAGAAGGATTTACAAAACACCTTCGTGTAACTGTTGTTGATGGTGGTGGACGTCCAGTTCCTAACGCTTTGATTGATGTTCAAATCATTCCAAATGCAGCAAGTGTATATCCTGGAACTAGAACTGCACGTACTGGTGAATCTAAACAATACGAATCATTCACAGTGAAAACAAATCAATCAGGTGATGCTGATTTCACTAATTTCCCAATTTTAAGTGGAAATGGTGAAGTTTTGAGAGATGAACAAGGTCAAGAAGTTTATGGTTCAGTTCTTTTCAAAGCTGGGGAACTTGTGAAATACCGTGTAGCTACTACTGCTACAGACTTTAAAGAAGCTACTGAACTTGTTGGTCAAATCGAAATTACAAATGATATGTACACAAACGGTGAAATCAAAGTTCCATACAAACTTGATGACCGTGCTGCACAAATTGGTAATGCAACTACAGCTGCTCAATACGGTTGGGCTCAAACAGCTGAAGGTTGGAAATACTTCGAAAATGCTGCAGCTGTTACAGGTTGGAAACAAGTTGACGGCAACTGGTACTACCTAAACGATAAAGGTGTAATGCAAACTGGTTGGGTAAACGTTAACGGAACTTGGTACTTCCTAAACAAATCAGGTGCTATGCAAACTGGTTGGTTGAAAGATGGTAACACTTGGTACTTCCTTGAATCAACAGGTGCTATGAAAGCTAGCCAATGGTTTGAAGTAGCTGGTAAATGGTACCATGTGAACGGTTCAGGTGCTCTTTCAGTAAACACAACTGTTGACGGTTACAACGTAAACGCAAACGGTGAGTGGGTATAATCCTAGTAACTAGAATATAAAACAGGGGAGAAATCTCCTGTTTTTTCTTGCATTTATTTTGTATAAGTATTATAATGGGTAAAAATAATAGGAGGTTTCCAATGAAATCAAAAGTGTTGAAAATTTTATTAGGTGCAACCTTGGCAGGCACTGCCCTTGTTGGAGCAAGAGTAACTGAAGTGAAAGCTTCGGAAACGAATGTTTATAAGACAGTTGTTTGGGTCACAAAACAGGAAGATGGTAAGGAAAAGGTCTTAAGAGAAGCTCAAACTTATGATTCATCAAAACCTGAAACATCTTCTCCAGGTAATTTTTCGGGTTATAAATTTGATAACTCCTTAATTGATGGAACGGTATTAAAGCATTACTTTAAGCCAGCAGTGACAGTTACAGGAGATAAAGTAGATGGCCTTTCTGTGAAGCCTGATATTGTAAAACCATTTAAAGATACAGTAAAAGGGACTTCTTGGTTGGTCATGGAATCAGATGGAACTAGTAGAGAATTAAAATCTTTTCTTCCTGCTAATGCTGTAAAAAAAGCTGAAGAGGTTGAACCTGGTACATTTAAAGGTTATCGTTTTGTAGAGACAAAGATTGACCAAGATGTTCGGAAACATTGGTTTAAAAAAGACGATAGCGTTACTGGCGTTGAGAAGGTGGAAGAGAAACTTACAGGTTGGCAATATATCTCTGGTAAGTGGTATTTCTTTGATCAAGAGGGTGTGAAGAAAACTGGCTGGGTGAGTGATGGTAGCTGGTATTATCTAGCGGCAGATGGTAGTATGCAAACTGGTTGGAAGTTTATCTCTGGTAAATGGTACTATCTCAATGGTGCTGGTTCTATGCAGACGGGATGGTTAAACCAAGGTGGTAAGTGGTACTATCTCTACTCCGACGGTGCAATGGCTACTGGTTGGGCAAAAGTAGATGGTGTTTGGTACTATCTAAATTCTTCTGGTGCTCTGGTGACTGGTTGGTTCCAAGCAGGTGGCAAGTGGTATTATGCCTATAGTTCAGGTGCTCTTGCAGTAAATACAACGATTAACGGCTACACTCTAAATGCCAATGGTGAGTGGGTGTAACATTATATACGGAATAAGTGATAAAGAGGTAAAAGATGAAAGCAAAACATATTTTAGCAGTGGGAGCTGCAGGGGTAACATTACTTAGTGCTAGTACTTTATTAGCTTTAGTTAGCAATCATAGTGTGGTGTACGCGGATCAAGCACCAGATGGCCAGTTTACTAATGGGACGGTCATGAAATATTTGAATGGTAAATATGGATATGCAGATTATAACTTTCAAAATGGCTATGTTGCAACTCCAGGTAGTATACCTGGCTATACCTATGTAAGAAGTGGTAGGGATGGCCATAATTGGGTTCATTACTTTATTTCCAATTCTGATGCAGCTGCAATGAATGATAGTGCTAACTCAGGAACTCAAGGTAATAGTTCAGCTAATACAAGTAGTAACAACACTTCAAGTTCTAACAATACTTCAAGTTCTAATAACACTTCAAGTTCTAACAATACTTCAAGTTCTAATAACACTTCAAGTTCTAACAATACTTCAAGTTCTAATAACACTTCAAGTTCTAACAACACTTCATCAACTAGTAATAATGAGTACAAATGGTTGCTTGTTAACGGAAAATATCAACTTTATATTAATAATAGTTTAGTTAAGGGTTGGCAAACTATTGAAGGTAAGACTTATTACTTAGATGAAGATGGTTTTATGAAAACAGGTATCCTAGAACTCAAAGACAAACGTTATTACTTTGATGAAAATGGCCTTATGAAATCTGGTTGGGTCAATGAAGGTGGTAAGGATTACTATATTACTGATGATGGTTCTAAACCAACTACTATCATTGCAAAAGGTGAGAAGATTTACTACGTTAAAGAGGGGATTCAACAAACAGGTCTTCAACAGATTGATAAGAAGTGGTATTATTTATTGGCAGACGGTAGCCGTAAAACAGGTCTCGTTCAAGATACAAATAAGAAATGGTACTATATTACAAATGATGGAGAACGTAAAGTTGGTCTCGTAAAAGATAGTGATGGTGCTTATCATTACCTTACTCCAGAAGGTGAACGTAAAACAGGTTCTATCACTATTGACGGCGTGACTTATCGTTTAGCGGATCGTGCAAGTAGCAAGCCAGGATGGAATAAAATTGATGGTAAGTGGTACTATTATGATGCGGAAGATAACATGAAGACAGGTTGGGTTAAAGATGGCTCATGGTACTACTTGGATGCTTCTGGTGTCATGCAAACAGGTTGGCAAAAAATTGATGGGGTATGGTATTATCTCAATGGTTCAGGTGCTATGCAGACAGGTTGGTTGAACCAAGGTGGCACATGGTACTACCTCAACAGCTCAGGTGCTATGCAAACAGGTTGGGTCAACCAAGGTGGTACATGGTATTATCTTGCTGGCTCAGGCGCTATGAAGACAGGTTGGTACCAAGTTAGCGGTAAATGGTATTACTCATATTCATCAGGTGCTTTGGCTGTGAACACAACTATCGATGGTTACACAGTAAATGCCAATGGTGAGTGGGTGTAATACGAATCATGCAGAAAGTAAGAGGAATTTCCTCTTACTTTTTTATTGATAGAAGTTCTATTTCTTGATTTTTTCGAAAGAAAATGGTACAATGACAGCAAAAAGATATTAAAGGTGGTAAATACTTTATGGATAAGAAAAAACTTTTCACTGCTAGCTTGGCTAGTGTAGCCGTTTTAGGGGCAGGTTTCCTTGCTTCTCACCCGTCAGTTGTGAAAGCTGAAGAAGCAGCTACAGTGACTAAAGAGGACGTTGCTGAATACTTTACAAAATTAGAAAAACAAGCTGAAGAAGCTATTAATAAAAATGACAAGATTGCTGACAAGGAAGTAGCAATCTTAGAAGCTAAAGCAGCTATTGGTAAAGAAGATTTATTAAAAGCTATTGATGAAAAACAAATTACACCTGAAGAAGTGCTAAAAGACTTAGCAGAAGCTAGCAAGACTGAATCAGATGAAGCAGAACCAGGTAAATATGGTGAAAACTATGCACCTCAAAAAGTTAAAGATGCAAAACCAGCTCCAGAAGCTAAATTAGTTCGTAACGAATCAGGTGAAGTAACCGGAGTTGAATCAAAAAACGGTGGAATTCCTGATGAAGTTACAGAAAAAATCAACAAACGTTTAGATGAAGAAAAAACAGATGTTAAAGATGCAGAAGAAAGATTAGCTGCAGCTAAACAGGATGAAAAGGAAGCTGAAAACAACAGAGAAGAAGCTAAAGTAGCTGTTGAATCAGCTAAAGAAAATGTTAAAGCAGCTCAAGATGAATTAGCTGCTGCAAAAGAAGCTAAAGCAAAATTTGAAAAAGAACTAGCAAGCTATGAAGATGCTGAAGGCGAACAAGCTGATCAATATAGAGAAGCAGCAAGAGCTGACTTAGAAAAAGCAGAAACAGCATTAAAAGAAGCAGAAGCAACTTTAAAACAAGCAGAAAAAGAAGCAGAAGAAGCTAAAGCTGCATTAGAACAAGCAGATGAAGATTATTATTCATATGTTGCAGACCGTGAAGCGGAAGAAGTTCGTGTATTACGTCGTCAAATTGCAAAAGATAAAGCTGATGGAAAAGATACTACAGCATTAGAAGAAGAACTTGATATTGCTTTAAATGGTGTAAAACCAGCGGTAAATAATGTTGATTCATACTCTCCAGTTACAGGATTCTTTGATGAATCAGGTGAAAATTCTATTGCTGTTGGTGAACTAGGTTCGCTTGCACCTAAAGATATTCCTGGATATACTTATACAGGAAAATCATATACAGAAGATGGTATTTTAAAACACATCTATAAGGCAAACGGTTCTAGTTCAGATTATCGAACTGGTTTTAATGGTGTTCCTGCTGATAATAGCTATCCAGGTCACCAAGGTGATGGTGAATCAAGACAAGGCAATCGTCCTACATCAAGTTCAACAACACCATCTACACCAGCTCCTGAAACTCCTGCAACACCAGCTTCAACACCAGCAGCAACATCAGCAGATGCTCCAGCAACTCCTGCGGTTGCACCAACTGTAGCAGGAACTAGCCAAGACAATACTTATCAAGCACCAGCTGCAAAATCAGAAGATAAGAAAGAACTTCCAAATACTGGTGGCAAAGATAACGCTGCAATTGCATCATTAGGATTCCTTGGATTACTCCTTGGTGCCCTTCCATTTGTAAAACGTAAAAACTAATTAGTAGAAAATATAAAAGAGAAGGATTTATGACCTTCTCTTTTTGTGATATGGACTATAGTGAGAGTTCTGTTGAAAAGAAGAAAAAAGTGAACAAAACGATGTTTCAGCTTTGTTCACTTTTATGTTATTCTATAAACTTACAAGAGCTTCTCAAACTCAGAAACTGACATGCCCAGTTGCTGACTTGCAACCTCGGAAGTCAGGAGACCTTGGCGAACCATGTCTAAGAAGGCAAAAAGTTTCCCTTCTTCCCTTCCTTCAACTTTCCCACGCTCTAAGCCTTTTTCTTCAGCTTGTTCCAAGGCATAATCCTGTGCTAACAAGGCTTGTTCTTCACGCCTGCGTTGTTCACTAAACATCTTCCTGTCCTCCTCGGACCAGCTCTTGTAGTCCAGCAGTTGGTCTGCTTGGCTGATAGCTCGCTCGGGTTGCTGAGTAAAGGGTTTGTTCCCAAAAAACTCCAACCATGGTTTGCGAACCTTGTCTTTGCTGGTTTCTCTGTATTTTTTTAGTTCTTATTTGTGATGCTCTTTCAATAGTTCTTCAAACTCAGAGACAGTCATACCCAACTGCTGGCTGGCAACCTCGAAAGTCAGGAGACCTTGGTGGACTAGATTTACTAAACCTACTTTTAATCCCTCTTCGATACCCTCAGCTCGACCGCGCTCTAATCCTTTTTCTTCAGCTTGTTCCAAGGCATAGTCATGCGCTAACAAGGCTTGTTCTTCACGCCTGCGTTGTTCACTAAACATCTTCCTGTCCTCCTCGGACCAGCTCTTGTAGTCCAGCAGTTGGTCTGCTTGGCTGATAGCTCGCTCGGGTTGCTGAGTAAAGGGTTTGTTCCCAAAAAACTCCAACCATGGTTTGCGAACCTTGTCTTTGCTGGTTTCTCTGTATTTTTTTAGTTCCAAGAATGCCATCTTGACTAGATGGTTTTCTTGTCCATTATTAGTGATGGTTAAGACCTCACCTGTCGTGTCCTCGCGCATACTAAAGCTATGGAAAGCCAAGTCATCTTGGAAATAATTGCTGTCCACAATAGCGATAGCATATACTGGTGCGATGTGTTTGTAACTCTGGTGGGTATCACCTTCACGTTGACGAATTTTTTCAAGGTTTTGATTGACCTGACTGCACAGGTAAGCCCACAAACGATTAATGAAAAAATTCTGATGATGAACTTGGATTTCGATAATAACCTGCGTGCCATTGTCCAACTCTGCCAAGACGTCTATACTGGTATAGAAATCCTGGGCTGAGTAAGGCACGGAAGGCAAGACATGAATATTGCTCCCCTCCAAAATGGTCACATTTTTGGCTGGCAAGTCCAGCATATCGCGAATAAATTGACAAGTGATTTCTGGGTTGCTAAAGATTTTCTTAGCAACCAAGTCATTGGTTGGGCTGATACCCGGATGTCTGAGAATCATTCTTTCTCTCCTTTCATTATAGCACATTTTCAAATCTAGGTTTACTAGATTCTCTGGCTCTATCTATTTATTCGGAAAAAGTTTGAAAAATACTTGCTCTAGCTCTTTCCAATGGTATTTTTCCCTGCTTTCCTTTATAATGGGTGTATGGATAAGAAAAAATTATTATTGATTGATGGGTCTTCTGTTGCTTTTCGGGCGTTTTTTGCGCTCTATCAACAGTTGGATCGTTTTAAGAATGCGGCTGGCTTGCATACCAATGCGATTTATGGCTTCCAGTTGATGTTGAGCCATTTGTTGGAACGAGTTGAACCGAGTCATATCTTGGTGGCTTTTGATGCGGGAAAGACGACCTTCCGGACAGAGATGTATGCGGACTATAAGGGTGGTCGAGCTAAGACTCCTGATGAGTTTCGTGAGCAATTTCCCTTCATTCGTGAGTTGCTGGATCATATGGGGATTCGTCACTATGAGTTAGCTCAGTATGAGGCGGATGACATTATTGGGACACTGGATAAGTTAGCTGAGCAAGATGGTTTTGATATTACCATTGTCAGTGGGGACAAGGATTTGATTCAACTGACGGATGAGCATACGGTGGTTGAGATTTCCAAGAAAGGTGTGGCTGAGTTTGAGGCCTTTACGCCAGAATATCTCATGGAAAAGATGGGCATCACACCGACTCAGTTTATCGATCTCAAGGCGCTCATGGGTGATAAGTCGGATAATATCCCTGGGGTGACCAAAATTGGTGAAAAGACGGGTATCAAGCTCTTGCTGGAGCATGGTTCGCTCGAGGGGATTTATGAGAATATCGATGGGATGAAGGCTTCTAAGATGAAGGAAAATCTTATCAATGATAAGGAACAGGCCTTTTTGTCTAAAACACTGGCGACCATTGATACCAAGGCACCGATTGAGATTGGTTTGGAGGATGTGGTCTATAGCGGTCCAGATGTGGAAAATCTTGGGAAATTCTACGATGAGATGGGCTTCAAACAGCTCAAGCAGGCTTTAAATGTGTCGTCAGCTGATGTGGCTGAGAGTTTGGACTTTGCTATCGTTGACCAAATCAGTCAAGATATGCTGAGTGAAGAATCTATCTTCCACTTTGAACTCTTTGGTGAGAATTACCATACAGATGACTTAGTTGGATTTGCCTGGTCTTGTGGGGATAAGCTTTATGCTACAGACAAGCTTGAACTTTTGCAAGAGCCGATTTTCAAGGCCTTTTTAGAAAAAACACCTCTGAGAGTTTATGACTTTAAGAAGGCTAAAGTTCTCTTGAATCATTTTGGTGTGGATTTGCAGGCGCCTGCTTTTGATAGCCGTTTGGCTAAATACCTCCTTTCGACTGTGGAGGACAATGAAATTGCGACCATCGCTAGTCTTTATGGTCAGACTTATTTGGTTGATGATGAAACTTTCTACGGTAAGGGTGTCAAGAAGGCCATTCCTGAACGCGAGAAATTCTTGGAGCACTTGGCTCGTAAGCTTACAGTTTTGGTCGAAACAGAGCCTATTTTACTTGAAAAACTCAGCGAAAATGGGCAATTAGAGCTTCTTTATGATATGGAGCAACCTCTGGCTTTTGTCCTTGCCAAGATGGAAATTGCTGGGATTACAGTCAAGAAAGAGACCTTGCTTGAGATGCAGGCTGAAAATGAGCTTGTCATTGAAAAACTGACTCAGGAGATTTATGAACTGGCTGGTGAGGAGTTTAATATCAACTCGCCTAAGCAGTTGGGAGTGCTTCTCTTTGAAAAGTTGGGCCTTCCTCTAGAATACACTAAGAAAACCAAGACAGGTTATTCGACAGCAGTGGATGTCTTGGAACGCTTGGCTCCTATTGCTCCGATTGTTAAGAAAATCCTCGATTACCGTCAGATTGCCAAGATTCAGTCTACTTATGTGATTGGCTTGCAGGACTGGATTTTGGCTGATGGTAAGATTCATACTCGCTATGTGCAGGATTTGACCCAGACTGGGCGTCTGTCTAGTGTGGATCCAAACTTGCAAAATATCCCTGTTCGCTTGGAACAAGGCCGTCTCATTCGTAAGGCTTTTGTGCCTGAGTGGGAGGATAGTGTACTGCTTAGTTCGGACTACTCACAGATTGAATTGCGTGTTTTGGCGCATATCTCTAAAGATGAACACTTGATAAAGGCCTTCCAAGAGGGTGCTGACATTCATACTTCGACAGCCATGCGGGTCTTTGGCATTGAGCGTCCTGAGAATGTGACTGCAAACGACCGTCGCAATGCCAAGGCTGTCAACTTTGGAGTGGTTTACGGGATTTCAGACTTTGGTTTGTCTAATAATTTGGGCATTAGCCGTAAGGAGGCCAAAGCCTATATTGATACCTACTTTGAACGTTTCCCAGGTATTAAAAACTACATGGATGAAGTGGTACGTGAGGCGCGTGATAAGGGCTATGTAGAGACCCTCTTCAAGCGTCGTCGTGAGTTGCCAGATATCAATTCGCGCAACTTCAATATTCGTGGTTTTGCAGAGCGGACAGCTATCAACTCACCTATCCAGGGGTCGGCGGCAGATATTCTCAAGATTGCTATGATTCAGCTAGACAAGACCTTGGTCGCAGGGGAGTATCAGACTAAGATGCTTCTGCAAGTGCATGATGAAATCGTCCTTGAAGTTCCTAAATCTGAACTGGCAGAGATGAAAAAATTGGTCAAACAAACCATGGAAGAAGCTATTGAACTCAGTGTTCCCCTTATCGCAGATGAGAATGAAGGGGCTACCTGGTACGAGGCTAAATAAAAAGGGGGCTAGTCCTCCTTTTTTGTAGTAGAATTATGCAAGCCTTTTCAAATTGTGTTATACTGATGAAAAAGGAGGATTTCTATGAGTCAAGAATTTATCAATCCAAGTGATGGTGTGATTCGTCAGTATCTGGCAACGAGTAAAACCCTTGCTGTGGTGGGCCTGTCTGACCGTGAGGAAACAACCAGCAATCGAGTGACCAAGGAAATGCAGGCTCGAGGTTATAAAATCATCCCTGTCAATCCCAAGGCTGCAGGTGGTGAGATTTTGGGTGAAAAGGCTTATGCCAGCCTCGATGAAATTCCTTTTCCTGTAGATATTGTCAATGTTTACCGTCGAAGTGAGTTTCTGCCAGATGTGGCGCGTGATTTTCTCAAGGCTGATGCTAAGATTTTTTGGGCACAGCTGGGACTTGAAAGTCTAGAAGCGGAAGAAATCTTGCGTGCTGGTGGATGCGATGACATCGTGATGAATCGCTGTATCAAGAGAGAACATACTCGCTTGATTGAGGAAGCATAAGAAAAGGTAGCTGGTGGGCTACCTTTTGTGTTAGAAAATGCCGATAAGGGTCTGCATACCGAGACTGGTGAGAATGATGGCAATCCAGCAAATAGCTCCGAGAACAATGGATTTTCCACTGGATTTGACCATAGCAACCAGATTTGTTTTGAGACCGATAGCACTCATGGCCATGATAATGAGGAATTTGGAGAGTTGTTTGAGAGGAGTAAAGAAGCTACTGGACACACCGAGAGAGGTCAGTAGGGTGGTTAGGAGAGATGCAAGGATGAAGTAGAGGATAAAAAGTGGGAAGACTTTTTTCAGTTGCAATCCTTGCTTATTTTCTTGTTGGCGACTTTGCCAGTAGGAGAGAAAGAGAGTGATGGGGATGATAGCTAGGGTTCGTGTGAGTTTGACAATGGTTGCGGATTCGAGAGTATTGGTCTGGTAGAGACTGTCCCAGGCGCTGGCGGTAGCCGTTACAGAGGAAGTGTCATTGACCGCAGTCCCTGCAAAGAGGGCGAAGCCGTCATTTGATAAGTGAAGCCAGGTGCCTATAGTTGGAAAGATGAGCGCAGCCAAGACATTGAAGAAAAAGATAACGGAAATGGCTTGGGCTACTTCTTTTTCCTTTGCATGAATAACAGGCGCTGTCGCTGCAATAGCAGAGCCCCCGCAGATAGAAGAACCTACTCCAATCAAGGTAGCCAGTTTTGTGTCCAGTGCAAAGAAACGCTGGAAGAGGAAGGCAACAATCAAGGCTATTGAAATGGTGGACAGGATGACAGGGAGTGAAGATTGTCCGACTGCGAAGACTTGTGAGATATTGAGACCAAAACCAAGCAAGATAACAGCATACTGGAGCAATTTTTTAGAACTAAAGGTCAATCCAGCATCCAGTTGTTTATATGACGAGAGAAAGGGATGTAGGAGCATGCCCATAAAAATCGCAAAAACGGGTGCGCCAATAACAGGGAAGAATCCGCCCAGATACCAAGATACGATTGAAATCAGAAGGCAGGCCAAGATGCCTGCTCCATTTTTTGATAGAAATGACATAAAAACCTCCAAATAGAATCTGTTACCATTATAGACCTGTAAAGAGGAAAAGTAAAATAGAAAGTGGAAAGCTATTCTCTAATGTATTTTTGCGGTCGGGGGGCTTTTGTAGTATAATAGAGATACGTTTTGAAAGTAGGAGGTATCTATGGACTTAACTAAGCGCTTTAATAAACAGTTAGATAAGATTCAAGTTTCGTTGATTCGTCAGTTTGACCAGGCTATTTCTGAGATTCCTGGGGTTTTGCGTTTGACCTTGGGGGAGCCTGATTTTACAACGCCAGATCATGTCAAGGAGGCGGCCAAGCGAGCGATTGATCAGAACAAATCCTACTATACAGGGATGAGTGGTCTGCTGACTCTACGTCAGGCAGCCAGTGACTTTGTTAAGGAAAAGTACCAACTGGACTATGCTCCTGAAAATGAAATCTTGGTTACAATTGGGGCGACAGAGGCTTTATCTGCTACTTTGACAGCTATTTTGGAAGAGGGAGACAAGGTGCTCTTGCCAGCTCCTGCTTATCCGGGTTATGAGCCAATTGTCAATCTAGTTGGGGCAGAGATTGTCGAGATTGACACAACTGAAAATGGTTTTGTCTTGACTCCTGAGATGTTGGAGAAGGCCATTTTGGAGCAAGGTGACAAGCTCAAGGCGGTTATTCTCAACTATCCAGCTAATCCGACAGGAATTACTTATAGTCGGGAGCAGTTGGAAGCCTTGGCAGACGTTTTACGCAAGTATGAGATTTTTGTTGTCTGTGATGAGGTTTACTCAGAGTTGACCTACACAGGGGAAGCCCATGTATCTCTGGGAACCATGTTGAGAGATCAGGCTATTATTATCAATGGTCTATCTAAATCACATGCCATGACAGGTTGGCGTTTGGGACTGATTTTCGCTCCTGCAGCCTTTACAGCTCAGTTGATTAAGAGTCACCAGTACTTGGTTACTGCCGCAAATACTATGGCTCAACATGCTGCGGTAGAAGCCTTGACGGCTGGTAAAAATGATGCGGAACCTATGAAGAAGGAATACATCCAGCGTCGAGATTATATTATCGAGAAAATGACTGCTCTTGGTTTTGAGATTATCAAACCAGACGGTGCCTTTTATATCTTTGCTAAGATTCCAGCAGGATATAATCAAGATTCTTTCGCTTTTCTGAAGGATTTTGCTCAGAAGAAGGCTGTTGCCTTTATCCCTGGTGCAGCCTTTGGGCGTTACGGGGAAGGTTATGTTCGCCTATCTTATGCAGCCAGCATGGAGACTATCAAAGAAGCCATGAAACGACTTGAGGAGTACATGAGAGAAGCATGATTCAGTCTATCACGAGTCAAGGCTTGGTGCTCTACAATCGTAACTTTCGTGAGGATGATAAGCTAGTCAAGATTTTTACAGAGCAGGCTGGTAAGCGGATGTTTTTCGTCAAGCACGCTGGTCAGTCTAAGCTGGCACCTGTTATTCAGCCTTTAGTGCTGGCACGATTTCTCTTGCGAATCAATGATGATGGGCTTAGTTACATCGAGGACTATCATGAGGTGATGACTTTTCCCAAGATTAATAGTGACCTCTTTGTCATGGCTTATGCGACCTATGTGGCAGCTCTTGCAGATGCTAGTTTGCAGGACAATCAGCAAGATGCCCCCTTGTTTGCTTTTTTGCAAAAGACTTTGGAGTTGATGGAAGAGGGGTTGGATTATCAGGTCTTGACCAATATTTTTGAAATCCAAATCTTGACTCGATTTGGGATTAGTCTCAATTTTAATGAGTGTGTCTTTTGTCATCGGGTCGGTCAGGCTTTTGATTTTTCTTTCAAATATGGAGCCTGCCTCTGTCCAGAGCATTATCATGAAGATGAGAGACGTTGCCATCTCAATCCCAATATCCCTTATCTGCTCAATCAATTTCAAGCCATTGATTTTGAGACTTTGGAGACCATTTCGCTCAAGCCTGAAATCAAGCAAGAGCTACGCCAATTTATGGATCAACTCTATGAAGAGTACGTTGGGATTCACCTAAAATCAAAGAAATTTATTGATTCCCTAGCAGACTGGGGACAATTACTAAAAGAGGAAAAGAAATGAAAAAAATCGCAGTAGATGCCATGGGAGGCGATTACGCACCTCAGGCCATCGTTGAGGGTGTCAATCAAGCCCTAGCTGACTTTTCAGATATCGAGGTTCAACTCTACGGAGATGAAGCTAAAATCAAGCAATATCTGACAGCGACAGAGCGCGTCAGCATTATCCATACGGATGAGAAGATTGATTCAGACGATGAACCTACGAGAGCTATTCGGAAGAAGAAAAATGCCAGTATGGTCTTGGCGGCCAAGGCTGTCAAAGATGGAGAGGCAGATGCTGTCCTATCGGCTGGGAATACAGGTGCTTTACTAGCGGCAGGATTCTTCATCGTGGGTCGTATCAAGAATATCGACCGTCCTGGGCTTATGTCAACTTTGCCGACTGTAGATGGGAAGGGGTTTGACATGTTGGACCTCGGTGCTAATGCAGAAAATACAGCCCAGCACCTCCATCAATACGCTGTTCTAGGTTCCTTCTATGCTAAAAATGTCCGTGGAATTGCGCAACCACGCGTTGGCTTGCTCAATAACGGAACAGAGAGTAGTAAGGGCGACCCGCTTCGTAAGGAAACTTACGAATTACTAGCAGCTGATGAAAGTTTAAACTTTATCGGAAACGTGGAAGCGCGTGATTTGATGAATGGCATTGCGGATGTTGTCGTGGCAGATGGTTTCACGGGAAACGCTGTGCTCAAGTCCATTGAAGGGACAGCCATGGGAATTATGGGCTTGCTCAAGACAGCTATTACAGGTGGTGGTCTTCGAGCGAAACTAGGCGCCCTCCTTCTCAAGGATAGCCTCAGAGGTTTGAAAAAACAGCTCAACTACTCAGATGTTGGTGGAGCGGTCTTGTTTGGTGTCAAGGCACCAGTTGTCAAGACACATGGCTCAAGTGATGCCAAGGCTGTTTATAGTACAATCCGCCAGATTCGTACCATGCTAGAAACAGACGTAGTTGCTCAGACTGCGCGTGAATTTTCAGGAGAATAAAAGAGATGACAGAAAAAGAAATTTTTGACCGTATTGTGACCATTATCCAAGAGCGACAGGGAGAGGACTTTGTCGTGACAGAATCCTTGAGTCTGAAAGACGATTTGGATGCTGACTCAGTTGACTTGATGGAGTTTATCTTGACACTGGAAGATGAATTTAATATCGAAATCAGCGATGAGGAAATTGACCAACTCCAAAGTGTAGGAGATGTGGTTAAAATCATTCAAGGAAAATAAAGATAAGAAGTTCCAAGGCATTTGCTTTGGAATTTTTCTTTGGTTCAAGTGACCGTTTAGGAACAGATTTAGTCTTTCTAGGGACAGTAGAAATCTGAGGAGAAATAAGGGCTATAATGAAATCAGAAAAATCAATCTCCAAAAAGGAGATAAGAAATGAAGATCAAATGAAAATATCAATTGATTTCTGTTAGAACAAAAAATGTTAATATAATCACAATTTTAATTGACTTTCCTTTTTTACAGGACTATAATGTAGATATAAAAAAAGGATTTATTTTATAGTTGGGGGAAGGTGATGGCTATGTACTTTTGATAAGCTAGTCTCTATCTTTTGTTCTTGGAAATTTTAGGAGTTCTATTTTGACTTCGTTTCTATTGGATTTTCTTACTTTGGATTTATCTATTTTAGGAGGAAATGGCTATGAAAAAATCTAAATTACTCACACTTGGTTTACTTGCAGGTGCTGGTCTACTTTTGTCTATCAATCAAGCACAGGCTGCAGATACTTGGGTTAAAAATGGTGCTGACTGGAATCTTTCACAAGATGGCAGTCTCGCTAAAAACAAATGGGTACAAAACGCAGGTTCTTGGTACCACTTTGACGGTTCTGGTAAAATGCAGACAGGTTGGCTCAAAGATGGCAATACTTGGTACTCACTAGCAGATAGTGGCGCTATGCGTACTGGCTGGTACAAGGAAGGTAACACCTGGTACTCACTCGCAAATAGTGGTGCTATGCGTACAGGTTGGTACAAAGAAGGGTCTACTTGGTACTACCTCAAAGACAGTGGCGCTATGGCAACAGGATGGGCGACTGTAAATGGTCAATGGTCTTACTTTGAAAACTCAGGTGCTATGGTCGCAGATAGAGCTGTTCCAGCCAGTGATGGGGAAAGTTATGTCATTGGTAAGGATGGTTATATGTTAACCAAACTTCCAAGTCAGGTTGAACAAGATCCATTGGATGATACAATTATTACAGATATCGTTACTTTGTCTGACGGCTATGACTATCACCTCGTTCATGGAAAATATGGGATTATTATTGAAAAAAATGCCTGGTATATTAAACCTGAAATCAAAAGATTTTCTTCCAGATACGGTGATATAGTTTTTAATACTATGTTAGCTTTAGTGGATAATAAAGATCAAGGACAGGAAATTGATCCTAAAGCTGTCGTGAAAAACTTTCAAAATTTACCAAACAGATATTACTTTGGGGCAGATGGTCGTCGCGTAACAAATTTACCAGAAATGACAACCTATTCAGAGGTTGAAAAAGTTGGTAATGATGTATATCTAAAAAATCTAAGTTCGCGACTTTACCTTGAAGCTCGCTTTACAATTAATAACAATAAACTATACTATTTAGAAAATGAAAAAGGTAAGCTCAAAACAGGTTACTTTGCATTAATTGATGATGGAGCAACCACCACTCAGCATCACATTCTAGCCTATGCAGATCAATCTGGTGAAATTCTTAAAATGAAACGATTGCCATCAGATATGTCTAAATATATCAATAAAGAAATCGATGGTTTCTACGGTCAAACTGTTAAAATCGATGGCAAGACAGGTAATGTTTTTGTTGTGAAATAAGACGTCTGACAGAGTAAAACGAAAAAGCGAACAGCTTTGTTTTCTAGGAAGTCATGTTCGCTTTTATTCATAAAATGATAGTTACTATTAGCCCTCTGTTTCAAAAAAATCTACTTGATAATAATCACTAACTTCTCTTTTCATTTCTCTTAGTAATCGACTTTCATCTGTTGATTCGAGTAAGGATAATCCTTTATTAATCATAGTATGATCTTCATTAACAATTCCCAGACGTACTTGAGCTACACCTAATAAATCGTATCGTTTCAATATTTTTGCTAAATCAAGACATTCTTGAATTAAGCATAGACAGGCATCTTTCTTCCCTGCTTCAAGGTACATTCGTGTCATATTAGCTAGAATGGAGTAATGAATACTTTGAATTGGACGATAATCTGTGTATTTATTTAGAGATTTTACAAGTCTTTGACGTAGCATTTCTAGTGAATCAACAGGGAAATGGAAAATAATCATCACTAACAACCGTAAATCCGAGAGGAACCACTGATCTCTTTTTTCCAATTCTTTCCATAACTCTTCAGCCAAGGCTTGGGCTTTATCGGAAAACTGATTTTCAATCACTTCTATAAAAATGGTTAGTTCTTTCACAGCATGTTCTATTGGGATATCATTCTGCACTTCCTCTAGATAAATTTGACATTTTGATAGCAGTGTCTTCATTTCTTCTAGATTAGGCGAAGAAATAACTTGATAATATTCTGAAAATAATTTCTTACGAGAATCCGTTTGGTAATGTTGACAAATATAATGAAATTCATCGAAACTCATATCAATTTGCCTCAAAAGCAACTCCATAGTATCATACCTAGGAGTAGAGTGATTATTTTCAAACTTCGACAAGTTAGAATGAGTAATGTAGTCACCACAGACCTCATTTTGTGTGATCCCTTTTGACTTACGAATGTATTTATAAACTGAACCAATATCCCACCGCATATTTTTGCCTCCAAAAATGTTCCAAAAGTAGAAGTTTTAAGAAAATATTTATATTTAGTATATCATAAAGGTGTGGGGTGGGCAATGATGATAAAAAGAAGGTGTTGGTTGACTCTTAAGGATTATTAGGAGTTATGTAGAATGTTTATGATGGAAAAATATCTTTTTATAACTATTCAATATAGGAGGAAATGGCTATGAAAAAATCTAAACTTATCACACTTGGTTTGCTTATAGGTGCTGGTCTGCTTTTATCTATCAACCAAGCACAGGCTGCAGATACTTGGGTTAAAAATGGTGCTGACTGGAATCTTTCTCAAGATGGCAGTCTCGCTAAAAACAAATGGGTACAAAATGCTGGCTCATGGTATCATTTTGACAGCACTGGTAAAATGCAGACAGGCTGGCTCAAAGAAGGCAATACTTGGTATTCACTAGCAGATAGTGGTGCTATGCGCACAGGCTGGTACAAGGAAGGCAATACCTGGTACTCACTCGCAAATAGTGGTGCCATGCGCACTGGCTGGTATAAGGAAGGTAACACCTGGTACTCATTAGCTAATAGTGGCGCTATGCGTACTGGCTGGTACAAAGAAGGCAACACATGGTACTATCTTCATTTTAGTGGTTCTATGATGACAGGTTGGGAGTGCATAAATGGTGATTGGTATTATTTTGAACAATCAGGTGCAATGGCCTCTGATAGAGTTGTAAATTCTAGTGATGGAACAGGCTATATTCTCAGCAAGGATGGACATATGTTCACTTTACAAGATAGCCCTTATAAACATGATGATATTGTTCGTTTAGGCGATGGATATGAATATCTGATTAAAGCAAAATATGATGGGAATAAATTTACTGATGTTATAGTGGCTAAAAACACTTGGTATGTCAAACCTGAGTTCAAGAAGTTTTCCGACAAATATGGGGATCATGTTGCAAATATAACCTTAGCTTTAGTGGATAATAAAGAAAAAGGACAAGAAATTGATCCTAAAGCTGTTATTCGTAATTTCCAAAATCTGCCAGGTCGATATTACTTTGGAGCAGATGGTCGTAGAGTATTACCACTTCCAGAGATGACAACTAGATCAGAAATCAAAAAAGTTGGCAATGATCTTTATCTAGAAGACCCAGGTGTACGACTTAGACTTCCGTCTACTTACTTCACAATCAATAACAATAAACTATACTATTTAGAAAATGAACAAGGTAAGCTTAAAACAGGTTACTTTGTACTGATTGATGATGGAGCAACCACTACTCACTATCACATTCTAGCCTATGCGGATCAATCCGGTGAGATTCTTAAGATGAAACGCTTGCCATCAGGATTTTCAGATTATTTTGACAAAGAAATCGATGGTTTCTATGGTCAAAAAATTAAGATTACACAGCCAAATAAGTATGAATATTACAAGGTTCTTGTGGTAAAATAAATAGATAAGCAATCTTCACAACGAATATAAAAAATAAAACGTGCAAATCATTTTCAAGAGGCTTTAGATTTCTTGTATTTTAAAAGAAACTAAAGCCTTTTGTGGATGTATCGTTTTTCAGAAAGTATGAAAAACTAGAGAGTTGTATCGGGGAGATAAATATTATTTCGCTTAAATAAATTAGGAGTCGTTTTATTCTATGATTATTTTAGAATTCTTAGTTTCTGTGCTATATATTCTGTTGGTAGTCGTTTCAACCATGGTGCCTACTATTTATTTGGGCGCTCAAATTTCCCCAGAATTTTATAAAAAACGTTATTGGATACTTATATTTTTAATTAGTTTATCTGCTCGTCAAACATTTGGAGAATTATTTCATATAGGAGTTCTTATCTACTTTTACTGTATTTTTTTATTAGTATTGCACAAGGGAAAAGGGGAATCTCTTTTTCTTTCTCTGTATCTTTTTCTCTTCTTTCAAAGTATTCGTTATTTATTTTTGACAATTTGGATTCGTGTATTATCTGGTGAGCATTGTTGTTTCGTAGATTCGTTTTCTACTTTATATATATCTATATTTGATTTATTATCAATCTTTCTATGTTGTAAAATTATGAAGCGTTGGTCTTTGGATTTGGATTTATTCTTTTCAGATACTTTTAAAACCCACTATCGTAAGAGTTTTTTCATTATCCTACCTCTGACTGGATTTAGGATATTCTCTTCGTTCATGACCAATAGAAATAGTTCTTTTTACGTTCGCTTTGACACGACCATTTCTCTCCTGATTTTCATTCTCTTTTTCTCCTGGCTCTTTTATATCAGACACTTAGAGCAGGTTTATCGTGATGAGCAAACCATTCAGAGACAGGAAGAAGAAAATCGTTCCTTGCAAGGGATGGTGGACAAGCTGGGTCATCTCTATGATGAGGTTCGAGGTTTCCGTCATGATTTTGCGGGAATTGTCGCCAGTATGGAGCCTGCTATAGCTAATCAAGATATGGCTGAGGTGTCTACCATTTATCAAGATGTCTTTCTAAAGACCAATGAAAAGCTGAGGAAGGCAGATTACACAGCTTTTAATCTCCACAATATCCATGATATAGCCATTCGAAATACCTTGGCAAAAGCCATGATTGTGGCAGATAAGCAAGGAATTCATTTTAGTTTGGAGACGGTGGGGGTCGTAGAAGAGCTGGCTTTGCCGATGTTGGAGGCTATCCGTATCCTCTCTATCCTCACGACCAATGCCTTAGAGGCAGCCAGTGAGGCAGAAAATCCGCAGATTCGGGTTGCTTTGTTGGCAAGTGATAGGAGTGTCCGTTTTATCATTGAAAACACTCGTAAGAAAGAAGAACTGAATCCCAGCATTCTCAGTCAAAAGGGTTATTCGACCAAGGGTAACCACAGTGGACTGGGCTTAGCAACCTTGGAGGACATGGTTTTTCATTATGATTTGAACTTAGATACTCAGCTAGGAGAGATGACCTTTAGACAAGATTTAGAATTGCCATTTAAGGATGAGAAACGAGGGGGAGAGGAATGAGAATTTTAGTTTTGGAAGACGATAGAGTCCAGCAAGGACGGATAGAGCAGACTTTACTAGATATTGGTCGCTCTCGCAATTTAAGATTGGAAATTGATATTGCCAAAAACTATGGGGACGTTGAAAAGTATTCTCAGTATTTTGATCATTACCAGCTCTATTTATTGGATTTAGAAATTGATGGAGAACGTGAACGGGGCTTTCAGGTTGCTCAACAGGTTCGGGAGCGGGATCCTTTTACAAGCATTGTCTTTGTGTCCACGCACTCGGAGGCCTTGCCTCTAGCTTTTCGCTATCACTTGTCTGCCTTGGATTTTATTTCCAAGGATCAGCCAGAGGAAGATTACCGTCATCAGTTGGAGCGCTGTCTGGACTATGTACTGGCAGTGGACAAGAGGGAAAATATGCGTCTCTTCACCTATAGTTTTGAGGGAAGACGGGGCTTTACTCTGCCCTACCATGAGATTTTAGCCTTTGAAACCTCAGTGGAATCCCATCGTATCAAGGTCTATTATGCCAATCATTCTATCAAGACCATTTACGGCAGTCTTAAGGATATCGCTGCCAAGGCTGAAAAAGATTACTTTGTCTATGCAAATCGCAATACTTTAGTCAGTTTACAGGCAATTGAAGAGATGACTGCGACAGAAGTGACCTTGTTAGAAGGCTTGCATTTTCCCGTATCACGGACAGCCAGAAGAACCCTTAAAAAACATCTCAATGTCTAATATCTGTTAGACTTGGATGAGTTTATCAATAAGAATGTCGGAAAATTTTCTGATATTCTTATTTTTTTGACTTCTTTTTCGAATAGATAGGTAAGAGGAAAAGGAAAGGAGTTTGCTTCATGTATCTACCAATTTTCTATTCATGGTACATTAAATTATTTTTCAAATAAATTTAATTTAGTTGTACATTTTCGAAATTTTTTTCGAATAGATAAGTAAGAGGAAAAGGAAGGAGACTACGCGATGTATTTACCAATCTTATTGCCATGGTTTATCAAATGGTATTTAAAATAAATGAAATCTACCTGTTCATTTTAAATCACTTCTCAAATAGATAAGTGAGACGAAAAGGAATTCAGTAATTTATCTATTCTGGTTTTTAAAATGGTTTAAGAGCCAGAAATCGTAAACTAAAAAATAGAAATAAAGGAGAAAAAAGATGACAAATTTTGACAAAATGGAACAGAACTTTGTAGCTCTTACAGAAGAAGAGTTGATGAATGTAGATGGAGGAATTGCACCAATTATTATTGGTGGTGTAGTTATTGGTTGGAAATTAATTGGAGGTGTAGCTGCGCTTGCTACAGTTTCAGCAGGTGCGGGTATAGCTGCAGGATATTATGCTAATCGACCATAATTTTGTAGATATATATGAAATTTGTTAAATTAATGTTGAAGATTTGGCCTGAGCTTATGGTATTACTTAGTTCAATATCTTATACAATTATCAGGTTGGTAGCTGATGTGAATAAGCTACCCTTACCTACATGGTTTGATGATTTTAATATACCAACAATTTCATTGTTTTTAATGGTATTCATTTTATTATATAGAAGTAAAGGAGAAAAGAATGGATAAATTTCAAGTAGTTGATGAGAAAGATTTGCAAGTAATTGAAGGAGGAATTGAACCTATTTCGATTATATTTGGCCTAAGTGCTATTGCATTTGGCGCATTTGGGGCTGGTTACACATTTGGTTCAGATTTGGCTCGTCGTGGGCGTTAGATAATGAATAATCGCAACCTTAATCTCAATACATTGTTACCTAAACTAGCCACGATATTTCCTTTGTTGGGAATAACTCTTAATGTCGCGCTTCATGTGATTCGTACAGGTTCGTTAGTATCCTTTAATTGGCAATGGACTTTGGTAGGTTTGCTTTTCGCAGGATATTTTGGTATTTTTCGCAAAGATTTGTCAAAAAATAATCAAAGATATAAATGATGAATCTGAATCAAAGGGATTTTGTGCATGTGAATGGCAGAACTTTCCGCCATTTCTTATCAGGTAAATAGGAGTCTAACATGAAAACATTTTTATTAGGTTTTGCTGAGGGTTATTTTACCGTATCGCTCATAATCTACATCGCAACGTATTTGATTTTGAAAAATCCAATCAATACCCTATTTTATCCAGAAATTTACCCTGTTTTATTTGGGCTCTTTTATCTAGGATATAAGGTCAATAAAAAGCAAGTAGAGTGAGCAGTTAAGAATGACTTGTTAGTCTGCACTGAAAATGGTTAGGGTAGAATCTAAGAATGCATCACATTGGAGTTTAATATGAAATTTGTTAAATCAATACTGAAAGTTTGGCCTGAAATCATGGTATTACTTAGTTCAATGTCTTATATCATCATCAGATTAGTAGCTGATATGAATAAAGTATCTTTACCTACTTGGTTTGATAGTTTCAATATACCAACGATTGCATTATTTATGATGGTCTTCATTCTTTTATACAGAAGTAAAGAAAAAAAGAATAGATAAATTTGAAGCAGTAGATGCTCTATAGGGAATAGGTGTTTTATAGTAACGAATCAAAAAAGGAGTAACTATGAATCGTAATTTAGAACGGTGTTATCTATTCTGACTAGGAATAGGTCATACCAGAGGTGGCTTAGAAATAGCAGGGACATTAGAAATTGTAGTAATAAATAGGATGTCGTAAATGTTACTATCAATGATTTATTTGTTCCAAGATTGCCTAGGATGACAGTAAAACATCAATTTCCTTTCATACCATATTTTTAGTAGGTAGGACGTTTGTTCTGCCTATTTTTTTATCCAAAAAGTGCAGTTGGGAGGGAGATAGGCGCATTTGGGGAGGAAGTCCAGTTTTTGTTTGGGGATTGGGGTAAGATAGTTGTTATCAGATGAGTTTATACTCTTCGAAAATCAAATTCAAACCACGTCAACGTCGCCTTGCCGTGTAGATGTTACTGACTTCGTCAGTTCTATCTACAACCTCAAAGCCGTGCTTTGAGCAACCTGCGGCTAGCTTCCTAGTTTGCTCTTTGATTTTCATTGAGTATTAGGAAAAAGGAGATGAATATGAAATTTAGTAAACGGCATTATCGTCCTCAGGTAGACCAGATGGACTGCGGTGTAGCTTCATTAGCCATGGTTTTTGGCTACTATGGTAGCTATTATTATTTGGCTCACTTGCGAGAATTGGCCAAGACAACCATGGATGGGACGACGGCTTTGGGCTTGGTCAAGGTGGCAGAGGAGATTGGTTTTGAGACGCGAGCCATTAAGGCGGATATGACGCTCTTTGATTTGCCAGATTTGACTTTTCCTTTTGTTGCCCATGTGCTTAAGGAAGGAAAATTGCTCCACTACTATGTGGTGACTGGGCAGGATAAGGATAGCATTCATATTGCCGACCCAGATCCTGGGGTGAAATTGACCAAACTGCCACGTGAGCGTTTTGCGGAAGAATGGACAGGAGTGACTCTGTTTATGGCACCTAGTCCAGACTACAAGCCTCATAAGGATCAAAAGAATGGCCTGCTCTCTTTTATTCCTATATTAGTGAAGCAGCGTGGCTTGATTGCTAATATCGTTTTGGCAACACTCTTGGTAACCATGATTAATATTGTGGGTTCTTATTATCTGCAGTCTATCATTGATACCTATGTGCCAGATCAGATGCGTTCGACGCTTGGGATTATTTCTATTGGGCTAGTTATCGTCTATATTCTCCAGCAGATCTTGTCTTACGCTCAGGAGTATCTCTTACTTGTTTTGGGGCAACGCTTGTCGATTGATGTGATTTTGTCCTACATCAAGCATGTTTTTCACCTGCCTATGTCCTTTTTTGCGACACGCAGGACAGGGGAAATCGTGTCTCGTTTCACGGATGCTAATAGTATCATCGATGCGCTGGCTTCGACCATTCTTTCGATTTTCCTAGATGTGTCAACGGTTGTCATTATTTCCCTTGTTTTATTTTCACAAAATACCAATCTCTTTTTCATGACCTTATTGGCACTTCCTATCTACACAGTGATTATCTTTGCTTTTATGAAGCCGTTTGAAAAGATGAATCGGGATACCATGGAAGCCAATGCGGTTCTGTCTTCTTCTATCATCGAGGACATCAATGGTATTGAAACTATCAAGTCCTTGACCAGTGAAAGTCAGCGTTACCAAAAGATTGACAAGGAATTTGTAGATTATCTGAAAAAATCCTTTACCTATAGTCGAGCAGAGAGTCAGCAAAAGGCTCTGAAAAAGGTTGCCCATCTCTTGCTTAATGTCGGCATTCTCTGGATGGGGGCTGTTCTGGTCATGGATGGCAAGATGAGTTTGGGACAGTTGATTACCTATAATACCTTGCTTGTTTACTTTACCAATCCTTTGGAAAATATCATCAATCTGCAAACCAAGCTTCAGACAGCGCAGGTTGCCAATAACCGTCTGAATGAGGTTTATCTGGTAGCTTCTGAGTTTGAGGAGAAGAAAACAGTTGAGGATTTGAGTTTGATGAAGGGAGATATGACCTTCAAGCAGGTTTCCTACAAGTATGGCTATGGTCGAGACGTCTTGTCAGATATCAATTTGACCATTCCCCAAGGTTCTAAGGTGGCTTTTGTGGGGATTTCGGGGTCAGGTAAGACGACCTTGGCCAAGATGATGGTTAATTTTTACGACCCAAGTCAGGGAGAGATTAGTCTGGGTGGTGTCAATCTCAATCAGATTGATAAAAAGACTCTGCGCCAGTATATTAACTATCTGCCTCAACAGCCCTATGTCTTTAACGGAACGATTTTGGAGAATCTTCTCCTTGGAGCCAAGGAAGGGACGACTCAAAAGGATATCTTACGGGCGGTCGAATTGGCAGAGATTCGGGAGGACATTGAGCGCATGCCACTGAATTACCAGACAGAATTGACTTCGGATGGGGCAGGGATCTCAGGTGGTCAACGTCAGAGAATTGCTCTGGCGCGTGCTCTCTTGACAGATGCGCCGGTCTTGATTTTGGATGAGGCAACTAGCAGTTTGGATATTTTAACAGAGAAGCGGATTGTCGATAATCTCATGGCTTTAGACAAGACCTTGATTTTCATTGCTCACCGCTTGACCATTGCAGAGCGGACAGAGAAGGTGGTTGTTTTGGATCAGGGCAAGATTGTTGAAGAAGGAAAACATGCTGATTTGCTTGCACAGGGTGGTTTTTACGCACATTTGGTGAATAGCTAGAAAGAGGAGAGAATGAAACCAGAATTTTTAGAAAGTGCGGAGTTTTATAATCGTCGTTACCATAATTTTTCCAGTCGGGTGATTGTCCCCATGTCCCTTCTGCTCGTGTTTTTACTTGGCTTTGCAATATTTGCAGAGAAGGAGATGAGTTTGTCTACTAGAGCTACTGTCGAGCCTAGTCGTATCCTTGCAAATATCCAGTCAACTAGCAATAATCGCATTCTTGTTAATCATTTGGAAGAAAATAAGCTGGTTAAAAAGGGAGAACTGTTGGTTCAATATCAAGAAGGGGCAGAGGGTGTCCAAGCGGAGGCCTATGCTAGTCAGTTGGACATGCTCAAGGATCAAAAAAAGCAATTGGAGTATTTGCAAAAGAGTCTGCAAGAAGGGGAGAACCACTTTCCAGAGGAGGATAAGTTTGGCTACCAAGCCACCTTTCGCGACTATCTCAGCCAAGCGGCTAGTCTTAGGGCTAGTACATCGCAACAAAATGAGACCATCGCGTCCCAGAATGCAGCAGCTAGTCAAACCCAAGCCGAAATCGGCAATCTCATCAGGCAAACAGAAGCTAAAATTCGCGATTACCAGACAGCTAAGTCAGCTATTGAAACAGGTGCTTCCTTGGCCAGTCAGAATCTAGCCTACTCTCTCTACCAGTCCTACAAGTCTCAGGGCGAGGAAAATCCGCAAGCTAAATCTCAGGCTGTTGCGCAGGTTGAAGCACAGCTTTCTCAGTTAGAATCTAGTCTTGCTACTTACCGTGTTCAGTATGCAGGTTCAGGTACCCAGCAAGCCTATGCGTCAGGCTTAAGCAATCAATTAGAGTCCCTTAAATCCCAACATTTGGCTAAGGTCGGTCAGGAATTGACCCTTCTAGACCAGAAAATCTTGGAGGCAGAGTCAGGTAAGAAGGTACAGGGAAATCTTTTAGACAAGGGGAAAATTACGGCGAGTGAGGATGGGGTGCTTCATCTTAATCCTGAGACCAGTGATTCTACCATGGTAGCAGAAGGTACCCTACTAGCCCAACTCTATCCGTCCTTGGAAAAAGAAGGGAAAGCCAAACTAACAGCTTATCTTAGTTCAAAGGATGTAGCAAGGATCAAGGTCGGTGATTCTGTTCGCTATACGACGACTCATGATGCCAAGAATCAACTTTTCCTAGATTCTACTATTACAAGTATTGATGCGACAGCTACTAAGACTGAAAAAGGGAATTTCTTTAAAATCGAGGCGGAGACTAATCTAACTTCGGAGCAGGCTGAAAAACTTCGATATGGGGTGGAAGGTCGCCTGCAGATGATTACGGGCAAGAAAAGTTACCTACGTTATTATTTGGATCAATTTTTGAACAAAGAGTAATGTTCGTATTTTTAGAGTTAAATGATTTTAAAACTGTGAGAAAGATCCTTCTTGCAGTTTTTTCTTTATGATTTTTGAGGTTGATACGTTATTTATTCGGTTAAATTCTTGTAATTTTAGGTTTTTTATGGTAGAATGTGCTCAAGTAATACGAAAGGCGAACTTTAAAATGTCAAAACAATTGATCTATTCGGGAAAAGCTAAAGATATCTATACAACTGAGGATGAAAATCTTATTATTTCAACTTACAAGGACCAGGCGACTGCTTTCAATGGTGTCAAGAAGGAGCAGATTGCAGGTAAGGGAGTGTTGAATAATCAGATTTCATCTTTTATTTTTGAGAAATTAAATGCGGCTGGTGTGGCGACTCACTTTGTGGAGAAGCTTTCGGACACGGAACAACTCAATAAAAATGTTAAGATTATTCCTTTGGAAGTTGTGCTCCGCAACTATACTGCTGGTTCCTTTTCAAAACGTTTTGGCGTAGACGAAGGAATCGCCTTGGAGACTCCGATTGTCGAATTTTACTACAAAAATGATGATTTGGATGATCCATTTATCAATGATGAGCATGTGAAATTCCTACAGATTGCCGATGATCAGCAGATTGCCTACTTGAAGGAAGAAACTCGTCGTATCAATGAACTTTTGAAGGTCTGGTTTGCTGAGATTGGGCTTAAGTTGATTGACTTTAAGCTAGAGTTCGGTTTTGACAAGGATGGCAAGATTATCTTGGCAGATGAATTTTCACCAGATAACTGCCGTTTGTGGGATGCGGATGGCAACCACATGGATAAGGATGTTTTCCGTAGAGGATTGGGAGAACTAACAGATGTTTACGAGATCGTCTGGGAAAAGTTGCAGGGGTTGAAATAATCTGTTTGCAACGGAAAACCTTCGTCTCTCAACTAAAAGGACTCAGGCTGAAAAGGTCCCCCAGACCTTTTCACTCCGTAGGGGATTAGGAGAACTAACAGACGTTTACGAAGTTGTCTGGGAGAAGTTGCAGGAATTGAAATAACAGCCTCAAGGCTGTTTAGGAATATTGCAAGAGCTGAAAAAAAGGAATAAGGATTGATGGATAAACGTATTTTTGTTGAAAAAAAGGCTGATTTTCAGGTCAAGTCAGAGAGTTTGGTTAGAGAACTCCAGCACAACTTGGGACTTTCAAGTTTGAAAAGTATTCGTATTGTGCAAGTGTATGATGTATTTGATTTGGCTGAGGACTTGTTTGCGCCTGCAGAGAAACACATCTTCTCTGAGCAGGTGACAGACCATGTTTTGGACGAAGCGGCTGTGCAGGCGGATCTTGCCAACTATGCTTTCTTTGCCATTGAAAGCCTACCAGGGCAGTTTGACCAGCGTGCAGCATCTTCACAGGAAGCCTTGCTTTTACTAGGAAGTTCAAGTGATGTAACGGTTAATACAGCCCAACTTTACTTGGTGAATGAAGATATTGATGCGACTGAGTTGGAAGCGGTCAAGAACTATCTGCTCAACCCAGTGGATTCTCGTTTCAAGGATATCACGACAGGGATTGCCAAGCAGGAATTTTCAGAGTCAGACAAGACCATTCCTAAATTGACTTTCTTTGAAAGCTATACAGCGGAAGATTTTGCGCGCTACAAGGCTGAACAAGGGATGGCTATGGAAGTGGATGATTTGCTCTTTATCCAAGACTACTTTAAGTCAATCGGGCGCGTTCCAACTGAGACCGAACTCAAGGTTTTGGATACTTACTGGTCTGACCACTGCCGTCACACGACTTTTGAGACAGAGTTGAAACACATCGACTTTTCAGCTTCTAAATTCCAAAAGCAATTGCAGTCAACCTATGACAAGTATATTGCCATGCGTGATGAGTTGGGGCGTACGGAAAAACCACAAACCTTGATGGATATGGCCACTATTTTCGGTCGTTATGAGCGTGCTAATGGACGTTTGGACGACATGGAAGTGTCTGATGAAATCAATGCTTGCTCAGTCGAAATTGAAGTGGACGTTGATGGTGTCAAGGAACCATGGCTCCTTATGTTCAAAAATGAAACCCACAACCATCCAACAGAAATTGAGCCATTTGGTGGGGCTGCTACCTGTATCGGTGGGGCCATTCGTGATCCATTGTCAGGTCGCTCATATGTTTACCAAGCCATGCGCATCTCAGGTGCTGGAGATATTACAGCACCGATTTCGGAAACGCGTGCTGGGAAATTGCCACAACAAGTCATTTCTAAGACAGCTGCTCATGGTTATTCTTCTTACGGAAACCAGATTGGGCTTGCAACAACCTACGTTCGTGAATACTTCCACCCAGGCTTTGTAGCTAAACGCATGGAGCTTGGTGCTGTTGTCGGAGCGGCTCCTAAGGGCAATGTTGTCCGTGAAAAACCGGAAGCGGGTGATGTCATTATCCTCCTTGGAGGTAAGACTGGACGTGATGGTGTCGGTGGTGCGACGGGCTCTTCTAAGGTTCAAACGGTTGAGTCTGTGGAAACTGCTGGAGCTGAGGTTCAAAAAGGGAATGCCATCGAAGAACGTAAGATTCAGCGCCTCTTCCGTAATGGCAATGTCACTCGTCTTATCAAGAAATCTAATGACTTTGGTGCTGGTGGAGTCTGTGTGGCTATCGGTGAATTAGCAGACGGTCTGGAAATTGACCTTAACAAGGTGCCTCTTAAATACCAGGGCTTGAATGGCACAGAAATTGCTATCTCTGAATCTCAAGAACGGATGGCTGTGGTGGTTCGTCCTGAGGATGTGGATGCCTTCGTTGCTGAATGTAACAAAGAGAATATTGATGCTGTTGTGGTGGCGACAGTGACTGAAAAACCAAATCTAGTCATGCACTGGAATGGTGAAACCATCGTGGACTTGGAACGTCGTTTCCTTGATACAAACGGTGTGCGCGTAGTCGTTGATGCCAAGGTTGTAGACAAGGATGCTAAACTTCCAGAAGAACGTCAAACATCTGCTGACACACTTGAAGCAGATACCCTTACGGTTTTATCTGACCTCAACCATGCGAGTCAAAAAGGATTACAGACTATCTTTGACTGTTCTGTTGGACGCTCTACGGTTAATCACCCACTTGGCGGTCGCTACCAACTCACACCAACTGAGGCTTCTGTGCAGAAGTTGCCAGTTCAACACGGAGTGACTCACACTGCGTCTGTCATAGCTCAAGGATTCAATCCATATGTAGCAGAATGGTCTCCATACCACGGTGCTGCCTATGCGGTGATCGAAGCAACTGCTCGATTGGTTGCTACGGGTGCCAACTGGTCTAAGGCTCGCTTCTCTTATCAAGAGTACTTCGAGCGCATGGACAAACAAGCTGAGCGTTTTGGTCAGCCAGTGGCAGCTCTCCTAGGCTCCATCGAAGCTCAGATTCAGCTTGGCTTGCCATCTATCGGTGGTAAGGACTCTATGTCTGGTACCTTTGAAGAATTGACCGTACCACCAACCTTGGTTGCTTTTGGAGTGACAACAGCAGATAGCCGTAAGGTGCTCTCTCCAGAATTTAAAGTTGCTGGGGAAAACATCTACTACATCCCAGGTCAAGCTCTTGCTGCAGAGATTGATTTTGCCTTAATTAAGAAAAACTTTGCTCAGTTTGAAGCCCTTCAAAAGGCTTACAAAGTAACAGCAGCTTCAGCTGTTAAATACGGTGGTGTGCTTGAAAGTTTGGCACTTGCTACTTTTGGAAATCATATCGGTGCAGAGGTGATCTTGCCTGAACTTGAGACAGCTTTGACAGCTCAATTGGGTGGATTTGTCTTTACATCTCCTGAAGAAATTGCTGGAGTAGAGAGAATCGGTCAAACGAAAGCAGACTTTACACTCCTTGTCAACGGTGTGAAGCTAGATGGACACAAGCTTGACAGTGCCTTCCAAGGAAAACTGGAAGAAGTTTACCCAACAGAATTTGCCCAAGCCAAAGAACTAGTAGAAGTTCCAGCTGTCGCTACTAACACAGTAATCCAAGCTAAAGAAAAAGTTGAAAAACCGGTAGTCTATATCCCAGTCTTCCCGGGCACCAACTCAGAATATGACTCAGCTAAGGCCTTCGAAAAAGAAGGTGCAGAGGTTAACTTGGTACCATTCGTGACCTTGCATGAAGAAGCCATTGTCAAGTCAGTTGAAACCATGGTTGACAACATCGGAAAGGCTAACATCCTCTTCTTTGCAGGTGGTTTCTCAGCTGCGGACGAACCAGATGGTTCAGCCAAGTTTATTGTTAATATTCTGCTTAATGAAAAAGTGCGTGCAGCTATTGATAGCTTTATCGCCCGTGGTGGCTTGATTATCGGTATCTGTAACGGCTTCCAAGCTTTGGTCAAATCAGGTCTTCTTCCATACGGAAACTTTGAAGATGCCAAAAGTACTAGCCCAACCCTTTTCTACAATGATGCCAACCAACACGTAGCCAAGATGGTGGAAACTCGGATTGCCAATACCAACTCGCCATGGTTGGCTGGGGTGCAAGTGGGTGATATCCACGCTATTCCTGTTTCACACGGTGAAGGGAAGTTTGTCGTGACGGCTGAGGAATTCGCTGAACTCCGTGACAATGGACAAATTTTCAGCCAATATGTTGATTTTGATGGAAAACCAAGTATGGATTCTAAGTATAATCCGAATGGTTCTGTCCATGCCATCGAAGGAATTACCAGCAAGAACGGCCAAATCATCGGTAAGATGGGACACTCAGAACGTTATGAAGACGGTCTTTTCCAAAATATCCCAGGAAATAAAGACCAGCACCTGTTTGCGTCAGCTGTGCGTTATTTCACAGGGAAATAAAAGGTATAAAAAATGACATACGAAGTAAAATCTCTTAATGAAGAATGTGGTGTTTTCGGTATCTGGGGGCATCCAGATGCAGCCAAATTGACCTATTTTGGTCTACACAGTCTTCAGCACCGTGGTCAGGAGGGGGCAGGAATCCTCTCCAATGACCAAGGAAAACTAAAGCGCCATCGTGACATGGGACTTTTATCAGAAGTGTTCAGAAATCCTGCTAACTTAGATAAATTGACAGGAACTGGTGCGATTGGGCATGTGCGTTATGCGACTGCTGGCGAAGCTTCTGTAGATAACATCCAGCCCTTCCTCTTCCGTTTTCATGATATGCAGTTTGGCTTGGCTCATAATGGAAATCTGACCAATGCAGCCTCTCTCAAGAAAGAACTGGAACAAAGAGGAGCGATTTTCAGTGCGACTTCGGACTCGGAAATCTTGGCTCATCTCATTCGTCGGAGTCATAATCCGAACTTAATGGGAAAAATCAAGGAAGCGCTCAGCCTTGTCAAAGGTGGCTTTGCTTATATCTTGCTATTTGAAGATAAGTTGATTGCGGCTCTTGACCCCAATGGTTTCCGTCCGCTTTCTATCGGGAAAATGGCCAACGGAGCAGTAGTCGTTTCCTCTGAAACCTGTGCTTTTGAGGTTATTGGTGCAGAGTGGATTCGTGATTTGAAGCCAGGTGAGATTGTGATCATTGATGACAAGGGCATCCAGTATGATAGCTATACGGATGATACTCAGCTCGCGATTTGTTCTATGGAGTATATCTATTTTGCCCGCCCGGATTCTAATATCCACGGTGTCAATGTCCATACGGCTCGCAAACGTATGGGTGCCCAATTGGCGCGTGAATTCAAGCATGAGGCGGATATCGTGGTCGGTGTGCCCAATTCTTCCCTCAGCGCGGCTATGGGATTTGCGGAAGAGTCCGGGCTACCAAATGAAATGGGCCTCATCAAGAACCAATACACCCAACGTACCTTTATCCAACCGACTCAAGAATTGCGGGAGCAAGGGGTACGGATGAAACTATCTGCTGTTTCTGGCGTTGTAAAAGGCAAGCGTGTTGTTATGATTGATGACTCTATTGTACGTGGAACAACCTCTCGTCGGATCGTTCAGCTCTTGAAAGAAGCGGGTGCGACTGAGGTTCACGTTGCCATTGGTAGTCCAGCGCTAGCTTATCCATGCTTCTACGGGATTGATATCCAAACCCGTCAGGAACTAATTGCGGCCAATCATACGGTTGAAGAAACTCGCCAAATCATTGGTGCGGACAGTCTGACCTATCTGTCTGTTGAAGGTTTGATTGAGTCAATTGGTATTGAAACGGATGCGCCAAATGGTGGTCTCTGTGTCGCTTACTTTGACGGTGATTACCCAACACCTCTATATGACTACGAAGAAGACTATCGTAGAAGTTTGGAAGAAAAGACCAGTTTTTACAAATAGACAATAGATCCTCCATTAAAGAAAGGGAATATAAAAATGCTTATGCTTCACGTCTCACCACTGACTAAAAGCTATAGCATTTGTCAGTAGACGCTTTCTCCTATGGAACCAAAGCTAGAGACCTGACTAGTATTTTTAGATAAAATAATTGTTTATCTAAAAATACGTCGCAGTCTTTCCCAAAAAAAAGAAAAGGAATAAATAGATGACAAATAAAAATGCATACGCTCAATCGGGCGTGGATGTTGAAGCGGGTTATGAAGTTGTTGAACGGATTAAAAAGCACGTGGCTCGTACGGAGCGTGCAGGTGTCATGGGAGCTCTTGGTGGCTTTGGTGGTATGTTTGACCTTTCAAAGACTGGGGTTAAAGAACCCGTCTTGATTTCAGGAACTGATGGTGTCGGAACCAAGCTCATGCTGGCTATCAAGTACGACAAGCACGATACCATCGGTCAGGACTGTGTGGCCATGTGTGTCAATGATATCATTGCTGCAGGTGCGGAGCCCCTCTATTTCCTTGACTATGTAGCGACAGGGAAGAATGAACCAGCTAAGCTAGAGCAAGTCGTTGCTGGTGTGGCAGAAGGTTGTGTGCAGGCAGGCGCTGCTCTCATTGGTGGGGAAACGGCTGAAATGCCTGGCATGTACGGCGAAGATGACTATGACTTGGCTGGTTTTGCAGTTGGTGTGGCTGAAAAATCTCAAATCATTGACGGCTCAAAGGTGTCTGAAGGAGATGTTCTTCTTGGACTTGCTTCAAGTGGGATTCACTCCAATGGTTACTCTCTCGTCCGTCGTGTTTTTGCGGACTACACAGGTGAGGAAGTCTTGCCAGAATTGGAAGGAAAGAAACTCAAGGAAGTTCTTCTTGAGCCGACTCGTATCTATGTCAAGGCTGTATTACCACTCATCAAGGAAGGGTTGGTCAACGGCATTGCCCACATCACTGGTGGTGGCTTTATCGAAAATGTCCCTCGTATGTTTGCAGATGACCTAGCTGCTGAGATTGAAGAAGACAAGGTTCCCGTGCTTCCAATTTTCAAAGCCCTTGAAAAATACGGTCAGATCAAACATGAAGAAATGTTTGAAATCTTCAATATGGGTGTGGGGCTTATGCTGGCAGTTAGCCCTGAAAATGTAAGTCGTGTCAAGGAATTGTTGGATGAACCAGTCTATGAAATTGGTCGCATCGTCAAGAAAGAAAACGAAAGTGTCATCATCAAATGAAAAAAATAGCGGTTTTTGCCTCTGGTAATGGCTCAAATTTTCAGGTGATAGCGGAACAATTTCCAGTAGAGTTTGTCTTTTCAGACCATCGTGACGCCTATGTGCTCGAACGTGCAGACAAGCTCGGCGTTCTGTCCTATGCTTTTGAACTCAAGGAGTTTGAGAGCAAAGCAGACTACGAAGCAGCCATTGTCGAACTCTTGGAAGAGCACCAGATTGACTTGGTTTGTCTAGCAGGCTACATGAAAATTGTTGGGCCAACCTTATTGGCGGCTTATGAAGGTCGGATTATCAACATTCATCCAGCCTACTTGCCAGAATTTCCAGGAGCTCATGGGATTGAGGATGCTTGGAATGCTGGCGTTGCTGAGAGCGGCGTGACCATTCATTGGGTGGATTCAGGTGTGGATACAGGAAAGGTTATCAAACAAGTGCGTGTGCCACGACTAGCTGATGATACGATTGACAGTTTTGAAACTCGCATTCATGAGGCAGAGTACAAGTTGTATCCGGAGGTGCTGGATAGTTTGGGAGTAGGGAGAAGATAAGAAGTAAATCAAGTTTTGATTTTGCAATCTTGCTAGGAGCAAAAATGATTGAGATAAAATTAGTAGACGAGAGCAGTTTTCAGGCAGTGCTGGATTTGAAAATATCTGAAGCTGATGAACGAGCACGTTTCGTGTCTCCAAATGTCCGCTCTTTAGCTGACGCATGGCTCTACCGAGAGAATGGGGATGTGTTTCCAATGGCAATCTATTGGAATGAGCTTGTAGTTGGTTTTCTCCTGTTGGAAATAGATAAGGATGAAGCGGAATACTTTATCTGGCGGATAATGATTGGTCAGCAGTACCAAGGAAGAGGTTATGGACGAAAAGCTGTGGAAGTTCTGATCAAAAAGGCTCAGATGGATATCACTTGCAATCATATTATCGCAGATTATGTGGTTGGAAATGAAAAAATGAAGCACCTGTTGACTAGTTTGGGTTTTCAGGAAACAGGATTTATAAAAGAAAATAACGAAGTCGCTATGCGCTTGGACCTAAAGAAAGAGGAATAGAATGACGAAAAAAGCTTTGATCAGCGTATCAGATAAAGCGGGCATTGTTGAATTTGCCCAAGAACTCAAAAAACTTGGTTGGGACATCATCTCAACAGGTGGCACCAAGGTTGCCCTTGACAATGCTGGGGTAGACACTATTGCCATCGATGATGTGACTGGTTTTCCAGAGATGATGGATGGCCGTGTCAAGACCCTTCATCCAAATATCCACGGGGGACTTTTGGCTCGTCGTGACTTGGATAGTCACTTGGAAGCAGCTAAGGAGAACCAGATTGAGCTCATTGATCTTGTTGTGGTAAACCTTTACCCATTTAAGGAAACCATCCTCAAACCAGACGTGACTTACGCTGATGCAGTTGAAAACATTGATATCGGTGGGCCATCTATGCTTCGCTCGGCAGCGAAGAATCATGCCAGCGTAACAGTTGTGGTAGATCCAGCTGACTATGCTGTGGTTTTGGGACAATTGGCAGCTAACGGCGAAACAAGTTACGAAACTCGCCAACGTTTGGCAGCCAAGGTTTTCCGTCACACAGCGGCTTATGACGCCTTGATTGCAGAGTATTTCACAGCTCAAGTCGGAGAAAGCAAACCTGAAAAGCTCACTTTGACCTATGACCTCAAACAAGCTATGCGTTACGGTGAGAACCCTCAACAAGACGCGGATTTCTACCAGAAAGCTTTGCCGACTGATTACTCAATTGCTTCAGCCAAACAGCTTAACGGTAAGGAATTGTCATTCAACAATATTCGTGACGCTGATGCTGCTATCCGTATCATCCGTGACTTCAAAGACCGTCCAACCGTTGTGGCTCTCAAACACATGAACCCATGTGGAATCGGTCAGGCTGATAACATTGAGACTGCTTGGGACTACGCTTATGAGTCTGATCCAGTGTCTATCTTTGGTGGGATTGTCGTTCTCAACCGTGAGGTGGATGCTGCGACAGCTGAGAAGATGCATGGTGTATTCCTTGAAATCATCATTGCACCAAGCTATACGGATGAAGCGCTAGCCATTTTGACCAACAAAAAGAAAAACTTGCGTATCCTTGCCTTGCCATTTGATGCTCAAGACGCTAGCGAAGTGGAAGCAGAATATACAGGTGTTGTCGGTGGACTTCTGGTGCAAAACCAAGATGTGGTCAAGGAAAGCCCAGCCGATTGGCAAGTGGTGACCAAACGCCAACCAACTGAGACAGAAGCGACAGCTCTTGAGTTTGCTTGGAAGGCTATTAAATACGTCAAATCCAACGGAATCATTGTAACCAACGACCACATGACACTGGGTGTTGGTCCAGGTCAGACTAACCGTGTGGCTTCTGTTCGCATCGCTATTGACCAAGCTAAAGACCGTCTTGACGGCGCTGTGCTTGCTTCGGATGCCTTCTTCCCATTTGCGGATAATGTGGAAGAAATCGCTAAAGCAGGTATTAAGGCTATCATCCAACCAGGTGGATCGGTCCGTGATCAGGAATCAATCGAAGCTGCTGACAAATATGGTCTGACCATGGTCTTCACAGGAGTGAGACATTTTAGACATTAAGAACGTTAAAGGGAAGAAAACAGTTTCTTTCCTTTTTTGCGTAAAAATGCGGAGTGAAACAAGATTAAAACGAACGTTTGTGATATAATATTAGTAAATAATTCGCAAAAGAGGTTGAGAGATGAAGCTGTTAGTTGTCGGTTCTGGTGGTCGTGAACATGCGATTGCTAAGAATTTGCTTGAGTCAAAAGACGTTGAAAAAGTATTTGTAGCTCCTGGGAATGATGGGATGACTCTGGATGGTTTGGAATTGGTAAATATCTCTATTTCCGAACATTCTGAATTGATTGAGTTTGCAAAAACCAACGATATTGCTTGGACCTTTATCGGTCCAGATGACGCCCTTGCAGCTGGTATCGTGGATGATTTCCATGCAGCTGGTCTCAAAGCCTTTGGTCCGACAAGATTGGCAGCTGAGCTGGAGTGGTCCAAGGATTTTGCCAAGGAAATCATGGTCAAATACGGCGTTCCGACAGCAGCCTATGGCACATTCTCAGATTTCGAGGCAGCTAAGGTTTATATCGAGGAGAAAGGCGCTCCAATCGTCGTCAAGGCGGATGGTTTGGCTCTTGGGAAAGGTGTTGTCGTTGCTGAGACAGTCGAGCAAGCAGTAGAAGCCGCTCACGAGATGCTTTTAGACAATAAATTTGGTGACTCAGGCGCGCGTGTAGTTATTGAGGAATTCCTTGAAGGAGAGGAATTTTCACTCTTTGCCTTTGTCAATGGCGACAAGTTCTATATCATGCCGACAGCGCAAGACCACAAACGTGCCTATGATGGCGATAAGGGGCCTAACACTGGTGGGATGGGTGCCTATGCGCCAGTTCCACACTTACCACAGAGTGTAGTTGATACAGCGGTTGACACCATTGTCAAGCCAGTCCTCGAAGGGATGATTAAAGAAGGTCGCCCTTATCTGGGTATCCTTTACGCAGGGCTTATCTTGACAGCTGATGGACCTAAGGTCATCGAGTTCAACGCTCGTTTTGGAGATCCTGAAACTCAGATTATCTTGCCTCGTCTGACCTCTGATTTTGCCCAAAATATCACAGATATTCTGGATAGCAAGGAGCCAAACATCACCTGGACGGACAAGGGTGTGACTCTGGGTGTGGTTGTCGCATCCAATGGTTATCCGCTAGACTATGAAAAAGGTGTCAAGTTGCCAGCCAAGACAGAAGGCGACATTATCACCTATTATGCAGGGGCTAAGTTTGCGGAAAATAGCAGAGCACTGCTATCAAACGGTGGACGTGTTTATATGCTAGTTACCACAGCAGACACCGTCAAAGAAGCCCAAAACACCATCTACAGCCAACTCGACAAACAAAACACAGAAGGGCTCTTCTACCGAACCGATATCGGAAGCAAGGCGATAAAAGATTAACAGATACTAATTTTGTTATGGCGAGCGAAAGCGAACCGAAGTAAGATAATAATCGCCGTGGTGAAAAGACCAGAACAGTATCTGTTCTGGTCGAAGGAAATTTTGAGACCTTAGGCTCAAAGTTTAGGAATGAAACCGAAGGTTTGCTTCCATCCCCGCCATCTAAGACCATTATCAAAAAGAAGAATCAAAATTCACAAAATACGTTAATGGTCGTATGGTTTGCGAGCGTTAGCGAGCTAATATAGAAAAATCACCGCTGTTGTGAAAGAACAGTTGGATGATAATCCAATCGTTCAGGGAAATTGGAAGACCTTGGGCTTCCAATTTAGGCATGAGACACCTTTGGTGGCTGCTGCCGTCCCTCACAACCTAAGGTGATTGTAGAAAAAGAGGAAAAAGGAGAAGAAATGAAACCCGTAATTTCCATCATCATGGGCTCAAAATCCGATTGGGTAACCATGCAAAAAACAGCCGAAGTCCTAGACCGCTTCGGTGTAGCCTACGAAAAGAAGGTTGTCTCTGCCCATCGCACACCTGATCTCATGTTCAAGCATGCCGAAGAAGCGCGTAGTCGTGGTATCAAGGTCATCATCGCAGGTGCAGGTGGCGCAGCTCATTTGCCAGGTATGGTCGCAGCTAAAACAATCCTTCCAGTCATTGGTGTGCCCGTAAAATCGCGTGCCCTTAGTGGTGTGGACTCGCTCTACTCTATCGTCCAGATGCCAGGTGGAGTGCCTGTCGCAACTATGGCTATTGGTGAAGCAGGTGCGACCAACGCTGCCCTCTTTGCCCTTCGTCTCCTATCAGTAGAGGATCAGTCTATCGCGACAGCATTGGCAGATTTCGCAAAGGAGCAAGGAAAAATCGCAGAGGAGTCGACAAATGAGCTCATCTAAAACAATTGGAATTATCGGTGGTGGTCAGCTGGGTCAAATGATGGCTATTTCTGCTATCTATATGGGGCACAAGGTTATAGCGCTGGATCCTGCGGCAGATTGTCCTGCCTCTCGCGTGGCGGAAATCATCGTGGCTCCTTATAACGATGTGGATGCTCTTCGTCAGCTGGCAGAGCGTTGCGATGTCCTCACCTATGAGTTTGAAAATGTCGATGCCGACGGATTGGATGCGGTTGTCAAGGATGGGCAACTTCCACAAGGGACGGACCTGCTTCGCATTTCTCAAAATCGGATTTTTGAAAAGGACTTCCTCTCAAACAAGGCTCAAGTCACTGTAGCACCTTACAAGGTTGTGACCTCAATCCAAGATTTGGCAGATATTGACCTTTCTAAAAACTATGTCCTCAAGACTGCAACAGGTGGCTACGATGGGCATGGACAAAAGGTCATTCGCTCAGAAGCAGATTTGGCAGAAGCCTATGCGCTAGCTGACTCAGCAGACTGTGTTTTGGAAGAATTTGTCAACTTCGACCTTGAAATTTCTGTCATCGTGTCAGGAAATGGCAAGGATGTGACAGTTTTCCCAGTTCAGGAAAATATCCACCGAAACAACATTCTTTCAAAAACCATTGTGCCAGCCCGTATTTCAGAAAGTCTAGCTGAAAAAGCAAAAGCCATGGCAGTGAAGATTGCTGAACAGCTTAACCTGTCTGGAACTCTCTGTGTAGAAATGTTTGCGACAGCTGATGATATCATTGTCAACGAAATCGCCCCACGTCCACACAACTCTGGGCACTATTCTATTGAAGCCTGTGATTTCTCGCAGTTTGATACCCATATCTTGGGTGTTCTGGGAGCGCCATTGCCAGCTATCAAACTACATGCGCCGGCCGTTATGCTGAATGTTCTCGGCCAACACGTTGAGGCTGCTGAAAAATATGTCACAGAAAATCCAAGCGCTCACCTCCACATGTATGGTAAAATAGAAGCGAAGCACAACCGCAAGATGGGGCATGTGACTTTGTTTAGTGATGTGCCAGATAGTGTGGATGAGTTTGGGGAAGGGATAGATTTTTAATTTATGAATCTTACCTATTGTGTTGAAAAGTGGAGTTTTTAGGAGTATTAATGAATTGAGGTAGAGTACTATGAAATGTGCAAACTGTGGTAATACTGATAGTAATAGATTGTGGGATGAAGGTGATACATTCTACTGCTCAAAGTGTGCGCACCGAACACTTTATGCAACAGGTGAGGATGACTTAGTGGAATGTCCATGTTGTCATAAAATGAGGGATAGAAAAGCATTTTATTGTAGAAACTGTAATGATACTTGGTAGGGAATTATAAGAAATCTCAATTGTTTATTTGCAGGTGTATGACAAACAAGAAAAACACAACCACAAAATGGGTGTGTGAACTTGTTTAGTAATGAGACATACGAGGTTTGGAGGGGATAAGGTAGGAGCTGCAAAATGAGAGAGTTAGCTTTAAAAAACGATAAACTCATTGAGGAAGAGAAAAATAGTAATCAACTTGATATTAGATTTTTTCAAAATAAAAGTAAGATGTTTGAAAAAGTTGGAAATTATTTTACAACGATCATTAACTCCTATAATGAAGTGAAACAGAATATTGATCCTAAAGAAATATATGTTGTTAAATTTACTCAAGAACAGCTAAACAAATTTAATAGTGGAGATATTAATTTTCAAAAAACGGCTGATATGGAGTCTTTATTACCAAATTTTGTATCAAAAGGGACTAATAACGATATTGTTTCATTGGCTAGACTGGAAAAAATTGTATTAGACAATCCTGAAGCTTTACAAAATGTCATGACAAATGTAAATCGGTTGGTTGAAGCTCAAAAAGTAGATGAACTGGAGTTATTGCTGTCAGAAGTAAAACAGATTTCTTTAGATATTAAACAAGGTCAAAAAGATGATAGGCGGTCCAAAATATTGGGTGCAGAAAGTACAATAGAGCAAGCTTTATTAATGAGCGATGAAAATCCTCAAAAAGAGCATCTGTTATTGAATGCGATTAATCAGTTAAACGAAGGGCGAGCATCTATTATAAAAGAATTTGAAGGAGTTGTGGCTAAAAATTTATCCATCCCCCAAAATAATTTTATATTGTTATTAAAATCAGCTTTGGATAACAATTTTAATGAGAGCGTCTCAGATAGCTTTGCAGAATTAAATGACCAATTCTCATATATTGTAAAGGCAAGTGATTTACTAGCTAAAATATACACAGTGACAGGAAACAATGGATTAATTGACACTGTTTATGCACCTATCAAGACCTTAATACACGATAACCATGAGTATGTCTCAAAATTGGTAGAATTGCAGGAAATAAGTATTGAGGAGCAAAGGCGGTTAAAATGGTGTATTGAGCCGATTGATTTTATTGGAAAAATTGGAGCAACTGAATTGTCAGATGATGATATTATTACAATTGAATTTTCAGGTCAGGAATTATTAAAGGGAGTAAAAAATGGATAGAAACCAAGTACATAAGATTGGGAAAATTATAAATAAGCCTGTTAAATTTGTAAAGGAAAATGCAGGGAAAACGGCAACAGTACTTGCTGCAGTTGTTTCAGTAGTTGCATTTATTGACGGCAGAAAAAAATAGAATTACTGTCATATATAGAATTAGATTTGGATAAAAGACTACATTTTAAATTGAAAGGTAGGAGAATAATCTTATCATGTTAGAAAATCTCAAAGACTTAAAAAATGATATGGTGGCAAAGCAATGGACTATCTGTAGTTTTATCTTTATCTATAAAAGAGTAGAGTATATCGTCCTTGTAAAGCGATTTGTTGGTAGGGAGCAAAGGATTGAAAAGTACGCATCAGTGAAGCTACATTTTATAGAAGCTGACAATTTAGTCCATGAGTTACAAGTTGAGGCAAATAGTCAAAGATTGTTCGTAGAAGCTAGAATTTTAAGAGAATTTTTTGGAATTGAGTATGGTGATAATTTAGGTGATATACTAAAGCAATTCACAAATCAATTAGGTAATTCAGTACCAAAAAAAGTTCCTGAACAAAGAACGGATAATGAACAAGCAGCTTTAGTAAGTTCTCTAAGTCAGAGTGACGCAGAGAATCCGAATAAAATTTATTGTTATGGTGTAAAAAGAAATTCAAACGGGGGACAACGAAGTGAGTTTAATTCAGATAAAACCAAATTGTTGCGACCAAATTTGTTTAGATATTTTGAAACTGACACTAGTATCAGTTTCTGCTATAGTGATGATATCAATAAAGAAAATAATGATTCTGAAATTTTAAGAAAATTTGGTGAGATTAAATAGACATAGCTTTGTATTGACTGGTAATTTGTGATAAATATAATAGAAAACAACAATTATATTTTTGAAAATAACTATGATTACCTAATTATTCAACATTTAGAAAGTTATCTTGAGACTTTAGGCTCAAGATTTAGTCATGAGATTTCGAAGGAAGTTGCTGACATTCGTCTCACTTAAGTGAAACATCAAAAGAAAGGAAAATAAAACAATGATCGAACGTTACTCTCGCCCTGAGATGGCGAATATTTGGAGTGAAGAAAATAAATACCGTGCTTGGCTTGAGGTGGAAATCTTGGCTGACGAGGCATGGGCTGAGTTGGGAGAAATCCCTAAGGAAGATGTGGCTTTGATTCGCGAAAAAGCGGACTTTGACATCGACCGTATTTTGGAAATTGAGCAGGAGACTCGCCACGATGTGGTGGCTTTCACGCGTGCGGTTTCTGAAACGCTTGGCGAAGAGCGCAAGTGGGTCCATTACGGCTTGACATCAACTGACGTGGTGGATACGGCCTACGGTTACCTCTACAAGCAGGCCAACGACATTATCCGTCGTGACCTTGAAAATTTCACCAACATCATCGCTGATAAGGCTAAGGAGCACAAGTTCACCATCATGATGGGGCGTACCCACGGTGTGCACGCTGAGCCTACAACTTTTGGTCTTAAATTGGCGACTTGGTACAGCGAAATGAAGCGCAATATCGAGCGTTTCGAGCATGCGGCTGCTGGTGTGGAAGCTGGTAAGATCTCTGGTGCGGTTGGGAACTTTGCCAATATCCCGCCATTCGTTGAGCAATACGTCTGCGACAAATTGGGTATCCGTGCCCAAGAAATCTCTACACAGGTGCTTCCTCGTGACCTTCATGCTGAGTACTTTGCGGTTCTTGCCAGCATCGCGACTTCAATCGAACGTATGGCGACTGAGATTCGTGGTCTACAAAAATCTGAGCAACGCGAAGTGGAAGAGTTCTTTGCTAAAGGGCAAAAAGGGTCTTCAGCAATGCCTCACAAACGTAATCCTATCGGTTCTGAAAACATGACAGGTCTGGCGCGTGTTATTCGTGGACACATGATTACAGCTTATGAAAACGTAGCTCTTTGGCACGAACGTGACATCTCTCACTCATCAGCTGAGCGTATCATCACACCAGATACAACCATTTTGATTGATTACATGCTTAACCGTTTTGGAAATATCGTTAAGAACTTGACGGTCTTCCCAGAAAACATGATTCGCAACATGAACTCGACATTTGGTTTGATTTTCAGCCAACGCGCTATGTTGACCTTGATTGAAAAAGGCATGACCCGTGAGCAAGCCTATGACCTGGTGCAACCAAAAACAGCTTACTCTTGGGACAACCAAGTAGACTTTAAACCACTTCTCGAAGCAGATCCAGAGGTAACTTCTCGCCTCACTCAAGAAGAAATCGACGAAATCTTTAACCCTCTTTATTACACTAAACGAGTGGATGCTATATTTGAACGTCTTGGTTTAGGATAATTAAAATAAAATCGAAGTTCGATTACTCTATTTATAGGAGTAGAAGAACTTCGATTTTTATTTTTTCTTCAAGTACTTTTGATAAAAATGACCTATATTTTAGTAAAATTTAAACAAATTTAGTCTATCTTAATTGACATATAGAAAATACATTTTTAATGTCATATAATAAACATAGAAAAAGCCCAAGCAAGGCTCAGGCTTTCTTCTTAGTGATCACGGTCACATGAAATGAATTTGATTTTGTAGTAATCTGCTCGTTTATATGTTTCGCTGTAAGCGAGAACTTGACCAGTAGACTCTAGTTTAGTAGTCTTGGTTTGTAAAACGGTTGGGAATTGTTCATCGACTCCGAGGACCGAAGCCACATGTTCTGGAGTTGGAAATGCTATTTCATTGATTTCTTCAAAATGTTCATCATTCATGTGAATGTGGTAATCCAATTTGAAACGGTTATAGATAGAGCTATAATATTCAAGATTTGGATAATTTGCGTTGACGTATTGTTCTGGGATGTAAGATGTATGGTAGATGTACACAACACCACCTGTTTCGCGTACGCGTTCAATCTTGTAGTAGAACTGATCTCCGCGTAGTCCAAGTTTTTCTAAGTAGCTTAGTTTGTTTCCACGCTCAATAGAAAGGACGGTAACTTTATCATCTTTAGTTTCAAAAACTTCTACATCTGAAAACTCTACGAGTTTGTGTTTACGTGCGCGTGAAACGAATGTACCCTTTCCTTGTTGACGGACAATATAGCCATCCTTGGCAAGGTCGTTTAAGGCGCGGACAACTGTGATAGAACTCACATCATACATTGCAATCAATTCAGCTTCAGTGTAGAATTTATCTCCACTGGCAAATTGACCAGAAATGATTTTGTTCTTTAACTCATCTTTAATATATTGATACTTTGGAATTGCCATATTTTCACCTCGATTTTCCTTCTCAGTTAAAGATTTTACCATAAAACTGGAAAGAATAGTAGCCTTTTGAATAAAAAAATTAGAATAATAGGCTATAAGGTTAATTTACATAGAAATTAATAGAATTTCTTACATCTTTATACATGTCAATTAAGATGAAATTATTTCTTGAGATAGTAAGGTTTTATAAGTTTTTTTGTAAAAATTAGTAAAAATGAAAAAAATCGTGAAAACCTATTGACAAATGTAAGATATTGAGTTATATTTACTATATCAACAAATGAAAGCGTAAACTTTAGTTGTCAGAAGGTAAGAATATGACACGATTTGAGATACGGGATGATTTTTATCTCGATGGAAAATCATTTAAGATTTTATCTGGCGCCATTCATTATTTTAGGGTTCCTCCAGAAGATTGGTATCATTCGCTCTATAACTTGAAGGCTCTTGGTTTTAATACAGTAGAGACTTATGTGGCCTGGAATTTACACGAGCCTCGTGAGGGTGAGTTTCACTTTGAAGGAGCTCTGGATTTGGAGCGATTTCTCCAAACGGCACAAGATTTGGGTCTCTACGCTATCGTTCGTCCGTCGCCCTTCATCTGTGCGGAGTGGGAATTCGGTGGCTTACCAGCTTGGCTCTTAACCAAAGATATGAGGATTCGTTCCTCAGACCCAGCCTATATTGAGGCTGTCGGTCACTACTATGACCAGCTCTTGGCACGGTTGGTTCCACATTTGTTGGACAAGGGTGGCAATATCCTCATGATGCAGGTTGAAAATGAGTATGGTTCTTATGGCGAGGATAAGGCTTACCTGAGAGCCATTCGACAGTTGATGGAAGAGCGTGGCGTAACCTGTCCTCTCTTTACATCAGATGGTCCATGGAGAGCTACTCTGAAAGCTGGAACTTTGATCGAAGATGACCTCTTTGTAACAGGAAACTTTGGTTCTAAAGCTCCGTACAACTTTTCACAGATGCAGGAATTCTTTGATGAACATGGCAAGAAATGGCCGCTCATGTGTATGGAGTTCTGGGATGGCTGGTTCAATCGTTGGAAAGAGCCGATTATCACACGGGATCCGAAAGAGTTGGCAGATGCAGTTCGAGAGGTTTTGGAACAAGGCTCTATCAATCTCTACATGTTCCATGGTGGTACAAACTTTGGTTTCATGAATGGTTGCTCAGCTCGAGGGACTTTGGACCTGCCACAAGTTACATCTTATGATTACGATGCCCTTCTGGATGAAGAAGGAAATCCAACTGCCAAATATTTGGCAGTCAAGAAGATGATGGCAACACATTTCCCAGAGTATCCCCAGTTGGAACCACTCTACAAAGAGAGTATGGAGTTGGATGCTATTCCACTAGTTGAAAAAGTTTCCTTGTTTGAAACCTTGGATAGCTTGTCAAGTCCTGTAGAAAGCCTCTATCCTAAAAAGATGGAGGAGTTGGGACAAAGTTATGGCTACCTACTCTATCGAACAGAAACAAACTGGGATGCAGAAGAAGAAAGACTTCGTATCATTGACGGTCGAGATAGAGCTCAGCTTTATGTCGATGGTCAGTGGGTCGAAACCCAATATCAGACAGAGATTGGGGAAGATATTTTTTATCAAGGCGAAAAGAAAGCGCTATCTAGATTGGATATCTTGGTAGAAAATATGGGGCGTGTCAACTATGGACATAAGTTCTTAGCAGATACGCAACGTAAGGGAATTCGGACAGGGGTTTGTAAGGATTTGCACTTCCTACTAAACTGGAAACACTATCCACTCCCACTAGATAATCCTGAGAAAATTGATTTTTCAAAAGGATGGACAGAAGGACAACCAGCCTTTTACGCTTATGACTTTACAGTCCAAGAGCCAAAAGATGCTTACCTAGACTTGTCTGAGTTTGGTAAGGGAGTTGCCTTTGTCAATGGGCAGAACCTAGGACGTTTTTGGAGCGTCGGCCCAACACTCTCGCTTTATATCCCTCATAGCTATCTCAAGGAAGGTGATAACCGCATCATCATCTTTGAAACAGAAGGTGAATATAAAGAAGAGATTCATTTAACTCGAAAACCTACACTAAAACACATAAAGGGGGAAAACTTATGACAATTGTAGGATGCCGTATCGATGGACGTTTGATCCACGGACAAGTAGCCAATCTTTGGGCTGGAAAACTAAATGTTTCACGCATTATGGTTGTAGATGACGAAGTTGTCAACAACGACGTTGAAAAGAGTGGTTTGAAACTTGCGACACCACCAGGTGTAAAATTGAGTATTTTGCCAATTGAAAAAGCGGCAGCCAATATTCTTGCTGGAAAATACGATAGCCAACGTCTCTTTATCGTGGCTCGTAAACCAGACCGCTTCCTTGGTTTGGTAGAAGCAGGTGTACCACTTGAAACCCTTAATGTTGGGAATATGTCTCAAACGCCAGAAACTCGCCCCATCACACGTTCTATCAACGTAGTAGACAAGGATGTGGAAGACTTCCACAAATTGGCAGAAAAAGGTGTTAAACTTACTGCTCAAATGGTTCCAAATGATCCAATTTCAGACTTTTTGAGCTTATTAAAATAGGAAAAAATTTTTAGGAGGTCATTGTTATGATACAATGGTGGCAAATTTTACTTCTCACTTTGTACTCAGCTTATCAAATCTGTGATGAGTTGACGATCGTTTCTTCTGCAGGTTCCCCTGTATTTGCTGGTTTCATTACTGGTTTAATCATGGGAGATGTGACTACTGGTCTGCTTATAGGTGGTAACTTGCAACTGTTCGTTCTTGGGGTTGGTACCTTCGGTGGTGCTTCTCGTATCGACGCAACTTCTGGTGCGGTTCTTGCGACAGCCTTCTCTGTTTCACAAGGTATTGATACAGCACTGGCGATTACAACAATCGCTGTGCCAGTAGCAGCTCTCTTGACATACTTCGACGTTCTTGGTCGTATGACAACTACTTTCTTCGCTCACCGCGTGGATGCTGCAATCGAACGCTTTGACTATAAAGGTATTGAACGTAACTACTTGCTTGGTGCGATTCCTTGGGCTTTATCTCGTGCCCTTCCAGTCTTCTTTGCCCTTGCCTTTGGTGGCGAATTTGTACAACACGTAGTAGACTTCGTTACAAAATACCAATGGGTTGCAGATGGTTTGACTCTCGCAGGACGTATGCTTCCAGGTCTTGGATTTGCAATCTTGCTTCGTTACCTTCCAGTTAAACGTAACCTTCACTACCTTGCAATGGGATTTGGTTTGACAGCTATGTTGACTGTTCTTTACTCATATGTAACAGGTCTTGGTGGCGCTGTTGCTGGTATCGTAGGCACTCTACCGAAAGATGTTGCTGAAAAAATTGGTTTCGTGAACAACTTCAAAGGTTTGTCTATGATCGGTATTTCTATCGTAGGTATTTTCCTTGCAGTGCTTCACTTCAAAAATAGCCAAAAAGTAGCTGTAGCAGCACCTTCTACACCATCAGAAAGTGGGGAAATCGAAGATGACGAATTCTAATTACAAACTTACAAAAGAAGATTTTAATCAAATCAACAAACGTAGCTTGTTTACTTTCCAATTAGGTTGGAACTACGAACGTATGCAAGCTTCTGGTTACCTGTACATGATCTTGCCACAATTGCGTAAAATGTATGGTGATGGAACTCCTGAATTGAAAGAAATGATGAAAGTTCATACTCAATTCTTCAATACTTCACCATTCTTCCATACCATTATCGCTGGTTTTGACCTTGCCATGGAAGAAAAAGATGGTGTGGGTGCAAAAGACGCCGTTAACGGTATCAAGACAGGTTTGATGGGACCATTTGCTCCTCTTGGAGATACAATCTTTGGTTCGCTTGTACCTGCTATCATGGGGTCAGTCGCAGCAACTATGGCTATCGCTGGCCAACCTTGGGGTATCTTCCTTTGGATCGCAGTTGCAGTTGCTTATGACATCTTCCGTTGGAAACAGTTGGAATTTGCCTACAAAGAAGGGGTTAACCTTATCAACAACATGCAAAGTACCTTGACAGCTTTGATTGACGCTGCATCTGTACTTGGTGTCTTCATGATGGGTGCTCTTGTAGCAACAATGATCAACTTTGAAGTTTCTTATAAATTGCCAATCGGTGAAAAGATGATTGATTTCCAAGACATCTTGAACCAAATCTTCCCACGTTTGCTTCCAGCAATCTTTACTGCCTTTATCTTCTGGTTGCTTGGTAAGAAAGGTATGACTTCTACTAAAGCTATCGGTATCATTATCGCTCTTGCAGTAGGTCTTTCATTCATTGGTAAATTCTTGCTTGGAATGGGCGCATAATTTATGGCTAAATCATTAATTTTGGTGAGTCATGGTCGTTTCTGTGAAGAACTGAAAGGTAGCACTGAAATGATCATGGGTCCACAAGACAATATTCATGCAGTTCCTCTTCTTCCAGAAGATGGCCCAGAAGAATTTACTGCGAAATTTGAAGCTGCTATTGAAGGATTGGATGATTTCCTAGTCTTTGCGGATCTTCTCGGTGGAACACCATGTAACGTGGTAAGCCGTTTGATTATGGAAGGTCGTGACATCGAACTTTACGCAGGGATGAATCTTCCAATGGTGATTGAATTTATCAATGCTAGCCTTACAGGTGCAGATGCGGACTATAAGAACCGTGCTGCAGAAAGCATTGTGAAAGTTAATGACCTGTTAGCTGGCTTCGATGATGACGAAGATGAATAAGATGTGACAACGTGAAAATCGTTAGAGCATTTTATATAGAATATACATGGGAATGGGGCTTACTCCCATTCCCATATTTAATAGAAAAAGAGGGAATCAATGCTACATTATACAAAAGAAGACTTGCTCGAATTGGGTGCAGAAATCACTACACGTGAAATCTACCAACAGCCTGATGTATGGAAAGAAGCTTTTGAATCTTATCAAGCAAAACGTGAAGAAATTGCAGCCTTCCTGCAAGGGATTGCTGATAAACATGACTATATCAAGGTTATCTTTACAGGTGCGGGGACTTCTGCTTATGTGGGAGATACCTTGGTACCTTACTTTAAGGAAGTCTATGACGAACGCAAATGGAATTTCAATGCTATTGCGACAACAGATATCGTTGCCAATCCAGAAACTTATTTGAAAAAAGATGTGACAACTGTACTTGTATCCTTTGCTCGTAGTGGGAACTCGCCTGAAAGTGTGGCGACTGTTGATTTGGCCAAAGCCTTGGTGGATGAGCTTTATCAAGTGACGATTACTTGTGCAGCAGATGGTAAACTGGCTCTTCAAGCTCATGGAGATGAACGCAATCTTTTGCTTTTGCAACCAGCTGCTTCCAATGATGCTGGATTTGCTATGACTTCTAGCTTTACGTCTATGATGTTGACAGCTCTCTTGGTTTTTGATCCTACAGAATTTGCTGTGAAAGCTGAACGTTTTGAAGTTGTATCTAGTCTTGCCCGTAAAGTTCTAGACAATGCAGAAGATGTCAAAGAACTTGTTGATTTAGACTTTAACCGTGTCATCTATCTAGGAGCTGGTCCTTTTTTCGGTCTTGCTCATGAAGCTCAGCTCAAGATTTTGGAACTGACTGCTGGTCAAGTTGCGACTATGTATGAAAGCCCAGTCGGCTTCCGTCACGGTCCAAAATCTCTTATCAACGAAGATACAGTTGTCTTGGTCTTTGGTACAACGACAGACTACACTCGTAAGTATGATTTGGACTTGGTTCGTGAAGTTGCTGGTGATCAGATTGCTCGTCGTGTTGTGCTTTTGAGTGATCAAGCCTTTGGTCTTGAAAATGTCAAAGAAGTGGCCCTTGGTTGTGGCGGTATCTTGAATGATATTTACCGTGTCTTCCCTTACATCGTTTATGCCCAACTCTTTGCCCTATTAACTTCACTCAAGGTAGAAAATAAACCAGATACACCGTCTCCTACAGGTACAGTAAACCGTGTGGTACAAGGTGTTATCATCCACGAATATCAAAAGTAAGACAGTGTTTATGAATTCTTGACAAGAGGATTTGTATATCATCAGGCAAACCATAGATTGTCAAGGTGCTTTCTATGGTTTGTTTGCTTGAGAGAAATAGTAAAAGGAGAAGAGAATGAAAGCATACACAGAGCGTGTATTTGGAAATGTTGAGGGCAAGGATGTCTTGGCCTATCGATTTGAGACGGACGGTGGCTACCAGCTTGAGGTTATGACTTATGGTGCGACCATCTTGCGCTATGTCACACCTGACAAGGCTGGAAATTTTGCCAATGTTATCTTGGGATTTGATGACTTTGATAGCTATGTAGGCAATAGTCCTAAGCATGGAGCTAGCGTAGGTCCTGTGGCAGGCCGTATTGCAGGTGCGACCTTTGAGCTTAATGGCAAGACTTATGACCTTGAAGTCAACAATGCTAGCAACTGCAACCACAGTGGCTCAACAGGTTGGGATTCGAGCTTGTTTGAACTAGTTGAAGTGAGCGACCATGGTCTGACCCTCTACACAGAGCGTACAGATGGGACAGGAGGATTTCCTGGAAATCTCAAGATTTGGATCAGTTACCACTTAGAAGAAACTGGTGCCTACGAAATCAGCTACAAGGTAACGACAGATCAGGATACGCTGGTTAATCCAACTAATCACAGCTACTTCAACTTGTCTGGTGATTTTACGCAGACGATTGACCGTCATGTCTTCCAACTAAATACAGAGGGCATTTACCCAATCGCTCCCGACGGTGTTCCTGCCAAAACTCCAGATGCTACTCGTGTTGTGGTCAAACACATCTACAATGGTGCCTTATTGAAAGACATCTTTGCAGAAGAAGATGAGCAAATCCAACTGGTATCTGGTTTGGATCATCCATTCGCTCTTCCTGCGGGTCATGACAATGCTGGTTTTCTTTATGACCAAAATTCAGGTCGCTTTCTGCTTTTCAAGACAGAGGCTCCTTGTTTTGTAGTCTACACAGCAAACTTTGTGGATGAGAGTGTCATCATAGGAGGTCAGCCCATGGTACAGCACAATGGGATTGCCCTTGAAGCGCAGGTTTTACCAGATGCCATTCACAGCGACCTCAAAGACCAAGTCATTCTTAAAGCCGGTCAAACCTTTACAAGCAAGACACGTTATGAGCTTGTTGTGAAATAAAAGGATAGGAATTTCTACTTTTCGGGTAAATAGCATTTGTCTTATAACATTAGTAGAAATGGGCAAAGAGTAGGAAAATATGATATAATTTAATATTGAAAATACCTGTCCTATCTAAAGGATAAAAGGAGAAAAAATGAAGAAAATTGTATTTGCTAGCGCCTTGGCTTTGACTTTAGCTGGAGCAGTTTTGACAAATGATGTTTTTGCAAATGACAGATTGGTGGCAACACAATCTGCAGATGGTAGAAATGAAAATGTCTTGAGCTCAGAAGTGCTAAATCCCTCTAGTGGCAATGTTTTGGTTGGGATTAAGGGAGAATTTTTAACCCCAAATAAACAAACTATTTTGGATGCGATTAATAAGATTCGTAAGGAAGCAGCTGATGAAGGTTTGGTAGATAAGTATGTTCCTATCAAATGGTCTACTGATCTTGAGAAAACTGCTTTTGTACGAGCTACTGAGGTGTCAGTAACTCTGAAATCTGAGCGTCTTTCTACGAAAGAAATCTGGACTGCTTTTCCATCTAGTAATAGTATAAGAGGAGAAGCTTTAGATGTGAACTATGAAGGTTTTCTAAAAGCAATTGAAAATTGGCATGCTGAGAAGGCAAATTATGTAGCGAAAAAGAAGGGTGGAACATCTAAAGAATTTACAGGTTATTATGAGGCTTTGATCAATTCTAAATTTACCTATGTGGGGCTCGCTGCTTTTAAAAATGCAGCTAGTTCTCAGAAAGTAGCAACGATTTCTCTAGCTTTAGGTGATGATGCTTCTTCAGAGGAATTGGCTGGTGGATATGGTCCTGCTATTCAGTATACAGAAGTGACCTCCTCAAACCTTTCAACAGTTAAAAGTAAAGCAGTCGTTGTAGAAAAAGCGCTGAAAGAATTTAGAACTTCTAGTTCAGACCAATCTGGTTGGGTGCAATCTAATGGAAAATGGTATTTCTATGAGTCTGGTGATCTGAAGACAGGCTGGGTGAAAACGGATGGAAAATGGTACTACTTGGATGACCTAGGTGTCATGCAAACTGGATTTGTAAAAGTAGATGGTAGCTGGTATTACTTGAGTAGCTCAGGTGCTATGTTTACAGGCTGGGGTACAGACGGAAATAGATGGTTCTACTTTGATGGCTCAGGAGCTATGAAGACAGGCTGGCTCAAAGAAAATGGAGTCTGGTACTACCTTGATGCGTCTGGTATCATGAAGACAGGTTGGTTTAAAGTTGGCCAATACTGGTACTATGCATATGGCTCAGGAGCTTTAGCAGTCAGCACAACAACACCAGACGGTTATAAAGTAAATGGAAATGGTGAATGGGTAAACTAGGCAACTAGTGAATAAATAGTCTGTTTCAATAGCTTTTTATAACGAAGTTGTAAAATGATATAACCTTAAAATTGGGAAGGCTAGTTTGCCTTCTCTATTTTCTTGAAAGTTGTAAACAAAAAATCTACAATGCCTACCTACGTAGCACAGATGATTTCAGAGAATCGATTTATAAACAATAAGAAAACTCCCCCAAGCTATCCTGTCTAATCCAGTCTATCTTGCAGATGGTCAGTCTTTGTGATAGAATAGCATAAAGTCCTTTTGAGGGGGAACTTGCTAGGAAATCCCCAAGCATTGTAACGGATGAACCACCCTCGCCTTTTTGTGAGGGTGGTTTTTCCTTTCATCCAGTCAAGGAAATCCATCGCTATGGTTTTGAGAGTACCCAAGTCTATCGATCCCTTCAAAGAACCCTCTCCTGTTACTATTTTACCCAGAATACATCTACCGCATAGGAGGAGAAATCCGTTCTGAAGAGGACTTGCTGGTTAAGTTCTTAGCCAGATGGGCCCAGCAAACCGACCTCTTTATCCGTGATCAACAAATCGTACCCAAACCCAGTCTCTGGCGTTATATGGAAAATACGGATAAAAATTATTATGAAGTCGTCCATGAAAATGTCATGCGAGACTTACACCTCGCCAATCTGCGCAAGGCAAACAAATATCTAGTCGCCAGTGAAGTGTTGACTGATACTTTGGCGAAACAAGGGTATGACACCAAGTTTTTACCACCAATGTTTACAGAAAAATTGGGTCAGCTAAGAAAAATCGGACCTGTTTTGGACTATTGCCTAGTGGGTCATATGAGAGAAGGCAAGAACGTTGAACTTGTCATTGAAGCCTTTATCGAACTCTATAAACGTGGTTCTAAGGCCAAGATTACCTTTTATGGCGGCTCAGAGGAACGTCTAGCAGAATTACAGAATCAATATGATCTTCCGCCAACCATTCACTTTAAAGGTATCGTTAACGAAGTGCCTTATCATCTCCACCAATGCTATCTGTCTGCAAGTTACACAGAGTTATTTGCTAATGCCTGTGTTGAAGCCTTGAATCAAGGTTTGTTAGCCTTATTATCGGATGTGGATATCGCTCATCGTTTCTATGCTAGCCAGTCCAATGCTATCAACTTGTTTAAAACCAAATCAGAGCTGCTCCAAATGATAGAAGAGATGGAGCAAGCAGACTATAGCCAGTCAAATGCAGAAAATATCGCCCTAGCATCTCACTATTCACTAGGGACAGTGACCCAATGCTATCGCGAACTACTAGATAGGAACTTATAGGATGTTGTAAGTTGATCAATCTAGCTTTTCTCACTGGTCCAATACAATAGAAAACCAAAGGAAGACTATATGAAAGCAAAATCTAAACCCATAGCTGTCATTTTGATCCGTTCGGGTTCACGGGGCTTAGTGGATAAAAATATCAAACCGCTTGCAGGCAAACCTTTGGTTTTCTATACCATAGAAGTTGCTCTAGCCTCCAAGCTATTTAGTGACATCTGGGTTTCCTCAGACTCACTAGCCTATCTAGAACTCTGTCGACAAGCCTATCCAGAGATTCGTTGTGTCCACAGACCAAAAGAATTGGCCTTGACGACAACCTCTAGTTTAGAAACCTTACACGACTTTTTACAGCCCTTTGAGGAAGAGCAGGTCTTTGTGAATCTACAGGTGACCTCACCCTTGAGAGAGGTGGAGCACCTCGTCGAGTCCTATCAACTCTACTGTCAGTCTGGGGCCGACCATCTGATTTCCTGTGTTAAGGCAGACAAGAGTCGTAGTCTTTACTTGCAGTTAGTGGAGTCGTCATTTATCCGTCCGCCTCAGGTTTCCAAGCACTATGCTCGGCAGAAAGAGCCTGTCTATTACTATCCCAACGGTAGTATTTGGATTTCTCGCAAGGACCTTTACCTACGAGATGAGACCTTTTACACAGATAAGACAGTAGCCTATGAAATGCCCAAACTCTATTCTTATGATATCGACGATGCCTTGGACTTTGAAGTCGTTGAGACCTTGCTGCAACATCACCACCTAGGAGAATCAAAGAGATGAAACACCTCATCATTGCCACAACGCCCTTGCAGGCCAAGATTGCCCAGCATATCAAGGGGCTCTATCCTAATCAGGACTTTGTCAGCCTTTATGTCAGTCCTGTCAAAAATGCCCGTCAGGAGCATTATGCAAAGGATTTTGACCATGTTCATTATCCTCAGACGACAGAGGACTTGGCTCAGATTTGTCAGGAGCTTGCCGGCGACTATGACACCATCTTTTATGCTAGCTTTGACAATAGCTTGATTCTGGACTTGGTTGCTAGTTCAAATTACCAGCACCTCATGAGTTTCGATGATGGCTATGCAGATATTTACCCTTTGGGAATGTATGCCCTCCCTCTTCAACCCAGTCAGGTGGGGCCTTTGGGCTTGACTAGAGATGATTTGATTGAGCGGACAGAAAAGCACTATACCCTCTATCGCAGTGACTACCATGTCGTGGCTAGAGAAAAGCTAGTTTATCTGGAGCATTTTTTTGACCTGCCCCAAGCACCCGTCTTAAATGGTAAGACGGTCAAGGTCCTGTTGGGGCAAAAGTTCTCTGAAGAGGATGATCAGATCTCCATCCGCTTTATTAGTACCTATGCCAAGGCCTTAGCCATTGACCTCTATCTGCCTCATCCCAAGGAAACCTTCACTATTCCAAACGTGACTTACTTGGAGACGGAGCTGATCTTTGAAGATGTCCTAGCCCAACTCTTTCAAGAATACGAGTTCGTTCAGGTCTATCATTTTACCTCATCCGTCAGCCTGCACCTTAAAGACCTGCCCCATGTGACCATCACAGGTATTTCTCTCCCCTACTATGAGGACCGTCAAAAAGAATTGCGACGCTTGGGTTGTCAGTTTGAAAGGGTTTCACTTGGCTGGTAGCGTATATATATATTAGGAAATGTAAATCCATGCACTAGCTTGGATTTTTTATTGGGGTATTAAGTAGATGTTAAGTATATTGATAGAATCTAGTAAAAGTATGATTCATATGATATAATTCAGATTAGTAAATCTTTCTGACAAACAAGTACAGATAAATGAGTCGCGAAGGTTACCGTATATGATAGGAGATTGTTATGACTAAAATGGTTACAATACATCCAGGGCTCTGGCAAAGAGAGGTTAGAAAATATGGATTTGAATCTTCCCAATTATCCAGAAAGAAAATTGCAGATTATTTGGGTTGGGGACATCTATATATTTTAACCCATCCTCAAGTTCGACCCGATTGGAAGGCAGGCTATGAACAAATAGGCTTCCAAAGGGATGAATTAGTGAGTGTAAGCCATTATCAATCAGATATTGGTCATGATGAATTAAGTGTATACCCTTCTGATATGATTGATAGGTATCCTAATGGAAAAATGACTGTGATTAATGGATTTGTGGCTAGCATTGAATTAGAAGACGAAACCCTATATTTTACTTCAGGATTATATTTAAAGAAAAATAAAAAAGAAGAACTGGAATGGTTAAATCGAGATGGTTCGACAGCGATGCGGGCACGGTACTATAAGCCAAGAGAAGAACCAAGTCCCATTTATATGATGGAGGACAATTATTTATATTATAAAGATGGAGAATGGTTAACCTATGAAGACTTATTGATTCAGGTATTAATCAGTCTTACAGATAAGAAAGACATCTTAATTCGAGATCAACATAACGTGGTGACTCCCAAATTATGGCGCTTTGTAGAAAATACAAACCGTCTCTATTGGGAATATATCCATGATAATGTATTGCTAAATCCAGCTCATAATCTAAGAAGAAAAACTAGATATTTAGTAGCGTCAGAAGTATTAACATCAATCTTGCAAGATTTAGGGTATCACGCACAATTTATGCCACCGATTTTTGCACCTCAAGTTTCCTCAGCAGTATTGCAAAGAAGAAAGCCTAGTTCCTATTGTTATGTAGGGAATATGAGTAAGGTAAAAAGGGTAGAATGGATTATAGAAGCCTTTAGGAAGTTAGAACAAGAAGGCCTACCTGTAGAGGTATTCTTATATGGTGGAGATATTGAAAAATTGAAGAAAGAGTATCCGACTTTGCCATCTACCATTCATGTTATTGGATATGTAGATGAGGTACCGTATTGGGAACATGATGGCTATATTTCAACTTCCCAAAAGGAATTATTTGCCAATGCCTGCGTTGAAGCCATGAGTTTTGGATTGATTCCCTTGCTTTCTAATGTTGAAATTGCTCATCAATATTATGCATCTAAGAACTCAGATATTTGCTTATATGATACACCAGAGGAGTTAGCGCATCTTATCAAGTGTTTATATGAGACTGATAAAGAAATCGAGCTAGAAAATACAAGTAAGTTTGTGAATCGATATTCAAAAGAACAAGTTTCTAAGAGATATTTATCACTCATGAACGCCTAAAAATGAAATAGATAATGAGATTTTATTGGATATCTTATTATCTATTTTTTTAATTTCCTTTATGTATAATTGTTTGATAAAGGAAACTAAGAGTGATATACTAGTATAGTTAGTATAAATTTTTATAATGAGTAGAAAGAAATAAAAGAGAAAAGACCTTATGAAAAAAGATACAATTCAAAAATATTCATTACGTAAATATAAAGGGATTGGTGCAGCATCAGTTTTATTAGGGATGATGGTTGTTGGAGCTAGTCCGGTATTGGCTGAAGAAACTACAAATACAGCTAATGAAACTACAGTAACACCTGCAAAAGATAATGTGAAAATGGAAACATTGAGTAATGGTGTGGGTAGTTATACAATGCCGAAAATGCATGTGTTTGAGAGGACGGAAGGTGGTGGACGACTGCATGGGGATGAAAACTGGTATGAGAAAAAGCATAAACAATTCGAAGAAACTGTTAATGAAGATTTGAAAGAGGTAGAGGATAGAAACGTAAAAAAACAAGGAACAGATACGTTCAAAGACACTAGAGTATCATTTGTAACAAAAGAAGGCGAAATTCTTAAAGAAGAAGTTGATTTGAATATTAATGAAAATAATAAGAGTATTTCTAGTTCAACTCTAAATTATAAAATTCGTGGACTTTTTGGAAAACGCTATGAAGGAAAAATTACTAGTTTAAATGAAGAAGTATTAAACAAGCTAAAAAAAGAAGATGAAATTATAGAAAAAGATGGAAATAAATATCATAAAATTGATACAAAATTAGAAAAACATGAAGGTACTTCAAATGAAACTACATTTAATGATATAACTGTTCATGCAAATCCTGGAAATTTGCATAATGAAGATGGAAGTATTCGCTATAATAATATTAAAGAAGGTAGTCGAGTTTGGCTTGTTTCAGAAACATCTGAAAATCAGTACGGAAAATATGTCTTAGCGACAAAAACGTCAACCTCAGATGACTCTTGGGTAGTAGAAACTTTTAAAAAAGGAGAAGAGAACGCCAAAGCTTTCACAAAAGAAAACATAAATTCTGAAGGTGGAATAAAAGAAGGGGATACAATCTTAGTAGTTGAGAAAAATGAAGTTGCGTTAAAACTAGGAGCAGCATCAACAGCAACAGAACAAGCAGCATATACAGCAGGAGTATTTTTTAATGAAAAATCACTGTATGAGGGACTGAATGGATTATTATATGATGAATTAGAAGATCTTGCTAAAGAACAAGAACAAACTATTGTAAACAAACGTCTGAATCAAAAAGAAGAAACTTGGGAAGAATTATACAAAAAACAATTAATAAATGAGCATCTAGTAGATAAACAAAATAGACCTATTTATACGGCGTATGAGACATTCCATGGTTATATCAGAACAAATGGTGACTTTAAAGAGTACAGTGATATTGATAAATATATCTCAATCTTAAAAGAAAAATTTGGAGAAGGACCGATTAAAACTAATTGGGATAATACTAGGGATAAAATAGAGCCAAAATTTATTGGGAATATTGAAGAATTTAAAGACACTAGTAATTATGAAGAAGAAAAAGCAAATGTAGAAAAATTTAAAGAATCTCATAAAAATATTCAATATGTAAATGAAGTACCTAGTGATGCAAACTTTGTAAAAAATGTATTTGAAGTAAATGTTGATTATAAATTAGGGAATAAAGACGAGGATGAAAATTATACAAGCAATGAAAATGAGACAGAAAATTCAAACAAAAAATATCTTGCATATACAGCAGGGTCTAGAGAAGGTAGATATTCTGGTGACCACAGTAAGTATCAGTATGGAATAGGACAACTATATAAAGAATATACAAAAGATGGCGTTACATATAGAGTAGCTTCACCAACAAAATATGATCAATATGCTTATGTATCAGGACCATTAATTACAGAAATTCATTATTACAATTTGTATCAACCAACACGTGCTTATCACGTTAGTGAAGAGTTAACAAAGGTCAAAAACATCTATGCTAAGGAAGAAACAGAAACTACTGAAAGTAAAGGTAGTGTCATTGTTAAGTATGAATTAGCGGATGGAACTTCTATTAAAGAAAGTACAGATGTTGTAAAAGATGCAGTTGTATCTTCTACAGAAGAAAAATATTACCTGGATAAGGATGATAAAAAAGTTGTTGTTGGAACACCAACGACAATAAATAAAGAAGTTTCCTATGATGCGTCAGCACTAAAACTACAAGAAATAACCAAAGATGGTAAAAAATATAAACTAGTAGGACTGAAAACTGGCTCTCCGGCTGAGACAGGAAAAGTTGCATCAGGAACTACTGAAATTACCTATGTTTACAAATTAGCTACAGCTGGAAATATCTTCGAAAAATACATGATTGAAGGAACGAATACCGAAATAGCGATGGAGAAACAGTTAACGAAAGAAGCATCCATTGGAGATTCTTACACTTCAATTCCTCCAGAAGCATATACGGTCATCAAAAAGGACGGAAAAAGCTATATTTACAAAGGACATCGTGCTACTTCAGCGCCTGAAATAGGTACAGTTGATGAAAATGAAAAAACAGTTATTTATGACTTTGTAGAATTCTTTAGTGAAAAAGGTGAACCAGAAGTACAGCCGGAATTACCAGAAGGAGTTGTAAGCGAGAAGGGCGAACCAGAAGTACGACCAGAATTACCAGAAGGAGTTGTAAGCGAGAAGGGTGAACCAGAAGTACAGCCAGAATTACCAGAAGGAGTTGTAAGCGAGAAGGGTGAACCAGAAGTACAGCCAGAATTGCCAGAAGGAGTTGTAAGTGAGAAGGGTGAACCAGCGATTCATCCTGTAGCTCCATTATTGATTACTCGTCATATTATTATTGGATCAAATGAAGAACTTATTCCAATTCAAATTGGTAAATTGGCTCCTAAATCTGATATCATATCGAAAAATGGTAAGAAATATCGATATACAATGACCCATGAAAAAGATGGCATTGTTACCCATTTGTATACTGAGGTAATAGGTGATGATGTAACGAAACCACAGGATCAAGAATACCTTCAGTCAAATTCTGTTAAGATTGATGAACCTACAAAACAAGAAGGTTCTCATCAAGATGAAGCGGTTGCCCAAGAAGAGGACAAGTCATCTTATGGGAAATACTCAGAATCTGGGGAAGAGTTATCTCAAACAGAGCAAGCTGAACTTCCAAATACTGGTACAGAAGACAATGCTCGCCTAGCAGCACTTGGACTTCTTGGAGTATTGAGCGGATTTGGACTTGTTGCTCGCAAGAAAAAAGAAGACTAATTCTAATTAGATTTTCTGACAAGAAAAAGGAGTAGGATATCATATCCGCTCCTTTTCTTTTTGGGATTGAGATGAGAGTTATCATAGCATTGGTTAAAAATTTTCGGTGGTTTTATTGTCAATTCTCTGTAGATTTTCTCGTTCTAATCCCATATAGACAAGATTACAGAATCATAATCTATAAGTTGTTTGGCTTGACTTTCTTGGTGGGAATTATATAATGGTTGTAATGAAAAGAATTACAACGAGAGAAGAGAACCATTTATGACCTATGAATACAAGAGCCACATTTATTTGGCAGAGGCAGTTTTGAATGTAAAGGATTTGGCGAGTCAAACAGCCTTTTATCAGCAAGTTATTGGTTTAGAAATCTTATCTCAAACTGAGACAGAGGTCATTCTGGGACTTGGAGGAAAAGCCTTGGTACACTTGATTCAAGCGCAAGAGAGCGATGAAGTAAGGGAACATTATGGTCTTTACCATCTGGCTATTCTTTTGCCGACACGCAAGGCTTTGGCAGATGTCTTAAAACACCTGACAGATTTACAGATTTCTCTTGTCGGCGGTGCAGACCACGGTTACAGTGAGGCCCTTTATTTGGAGGATTTGGAGGGAAATGGCATTGAACTCTATCGAGATAAGCCGGTTTCCACATGGGATATTCGAGAAGATGGACGCATTATCGGAGTGACGGAGGCCCTTGCGGCAAAGGATATCTATGAGTTGGGGGAAAGAGTAGAGCCCTTTATCCTAGCAGAAGGTACGAGAATGGGGCATATCCATCTGTCCGTCAAGGATAGTCGAAAGTCCAGCCAGTTTTATCAAAAGGTGTTAGGACTAGAGGATAAATTCAGTGTGCCTAGCGCTAGTTGGATTGCAGATGGAGACTACCATCATCATTTAGCAGTCAATGAATGGGGAGGAAAAGGTCTGGCTCTGCGTAAGCAAGACTTGCCAGGTTTGGCTTATTATGTTATCGAAGTCGCACATAAAGAAGAACTGTTAACGATTGCCCAGCGAGCACAAGAAGTTGATGCACCAATCAAATGGCTGACATCGAGCCAGTTGGAAATCACAGACCCAGATGGAATCGTGACCCGTATTCGTTTAGCAAGATAGACAGGCTGTGATGAAAATCAGAGCATAAACTGTAGAAAGCACCCCTTATCCTAGTCAGATATGTAGAAAATTTGATATGATAGTAGGGAACAAGGAGAAGAATACAATGACCAGTGAATACCAGAAAATGATAGCGGGAGAGGTTTACCGTCCATCGGACCCAGAATTGCGGGCCTTGGCTCAGGCTTCTCGCCAAAAACAGTCTGCCTTTAACAAGGAAGAAGATCCCTTGAAGGGAGTCGAAATCATCAAGGCTTGGTTCGGCTCGACTGGACAAAATATCTTTGTCAGTCCACGCCTGGTGGTTGATTATGGGGTCAATATTCATCTAGGGGAAAATTTTTATTCTAATTGGAACTTGACCATGCTGGATGTTTGCCCTATTCGCATTGGAGACAATGCTATGATTGGTCCCAACTGTCAGTTCTTGACTCCCCTCCATCCATTGGACCCGCAGGAACGTAATTCAGGTGTGGAATACGGAAAGCCCATTACCATCGGTGACAATTTCTGGGCTGGAGGTGGTGTCATTGTCCTTCCTGGAGTGACACTTGGAAATAATGTCGTTGCTGGAGCAGGGTCCGTAATTACCAAGTCCTTCGGTGACAATGTTGTCCTAGCGGGTAATCCTGCGCGCGTGATTAAGGAAATACCTGTGAAATAAAGCGATTGGGAAAAAATTTTTAAGATAAGAAAAAGGCATCATATCAACGTTTTTGAAACATTTGATATGATGCCTTTTATCATAAATCAGATTGACTTTTTCTTCTTACTATTGAGTGTTTACCTAGATTTGTTATAGATTTTACGCAAGAAGTTCTATAAATTTTTTCTCTTTTTGGCATTTTTGGTCAGGGAAACCTGATAAGTATCCTGTTCTTTAGTGAGGTAATGGATGATTTGAAAATCGTCTGTTTGAGCCTTGAAATCCACTTCGTAGACAGTGGTGACTTGTTTTCCATCATTGCTAGTATCAATCGAGATGAGGTCTAACTCAGTACAGAATTGTGATAGTCCAGATTGGATAGTTTGAAGTTGCTTTTCTTGGTTCGCAATTGTGATGGTCAATAGCCTGCGACGTTGATGATTGCTCTTGCTTTGTTGCTTCTCTAAAAGAAGCCATACTGCTAAGATAAAGACAGTGAAGAGAATAGCTAGAGCTAGGTAGCCTGTCCCTGCTGCTAGCCCGATAATCATGGCAAGGAAAATAGCAATTAGTTCCCGTGAACCACTGGTAGCTGAACGAAAACGAATGAGGCTAAAAGTTCCTGCAACGGCGATAGAGGTTCCTAGGCTGCCATTTACCAGAAAGATGACCAAGGTCATCAAGCAGGGGAGTAGGGTCAAACTGACCGCAAATTCCCGTGTATAGAGGGTACGGTGTTTGTAGGCCCAGGTCAGCGTCAAACCTAAAATCAGGCTGACAAAGAGAGCTAGAAAGAGCTGGATAGGGTCTGCAGTGGCAGTTGTATCGTTGAAAATAGAATTAAAAAGATTAGACATAAGTAGTACCTACACTTTCTGTGCTTGGTCGTGGGCTATAGTCCCTCCCCTGAGACTTGTGGTAGGCGCAGCTGTATTTTGAAAATTTCTGCTCTATCAGTCCATATTGGTCGAGAATATTTTGTAGCCACTGGGGTTTTCTACCCGGCGCTTTGATTTCCATGATGACAATGTCCTCGTTTAGTAGAGGGAAGCCGTCCTTTCCTGAAAATAAACTGACATTATTATCACGATAAGTTAGATTTTGATCAATGGTAACACGAATTTTATTGTAGGGAAATCCGCTAATTTCTTTCTTTTCCTTGAGAGAAAAGCGGTCGTAGTAGATATACATACGAGGGATGATGGCTTGCTGATATTCCTCTTGGAGTTGCTGAATTTTTTCAATTATCATTTGATCCTTGATGCTGTTATCCAGCTGTCCTTTGGTCATAAACTGGGTGATAGAATGGGGAGTCGACAAGAGACGATATTTTCGTCCGACACCAGTTCTGTCCTTGGATTTGATTTCTAAAAATACCTGACTATCAGGCTGGACTTGACTGAGATAGGTTCGCATCCGAATCTTTTCTTTACGCTTAGTACCTTGGCTATCATCTTGAATCATATCAAATTGCTCTGTATCAAAGTAGATATTAGAAATGGTAGAAGTTGGATAATCATCCTCGACGAGGTATGTTTTTAAGTCTTCTATTAAGTCATCCAAGTCAGTCTTGGTAACGATATATTTGGTTTCAATTCGTTTAAAGCTTGTTTCAATTGGTTTCATAAATCCTGTCTCCTTTATCAGAATGTTTCAGTACACTATCTTATTAGAAGATATGTGTGCCTGGGCAAGTTAAACTTGCTTGTAATTAGTCTAGGGAACTTTCCTAAAACTTTTGTTAAAGATACCTTAACTGAAACTGAACTTAAGAAAACTTTCAGAAAAAGTTTAGATTTTTTTCAGACTCCCCCTGTAAACTAAACCCAAGCTAAATGAAGGAGAGGAAACAGCTATGAAATCAAAAAAATGGACCCTAATCTTAACCAGTTTAACAGCTCTGACCTTGCTGGCAGCTTGTGGGCAGTCAACGACCAAGTCAAGTACAACTGCAGCGGCAGATACCACTGCTATTACAACTTTAACTAAAAACAGTCAATCTTCCTATTTTACTGAGAAGGACTATGATACTTCTTATGATGAAAGTACAGCTTCTAAGATTGAGTTATCTGGCTCATCAGCAAACGTCTCTGGAGATGGGGTGACAGTCTCTGGATCAACAGTGACCATCACAAAATCTGGGACCTATGTGATTTCAGGTCAGTCTGACGGAGTGCAAATCAAGGTCGAGGCAGATAAGTCGGCAGATGTTCATCTAGTCCTAAAAGGTGCGACCATGACTAATACCAATGCAGCAATTTCTGCGACGTCAGCTGGTCATGTCTACTTGACTCTGGCAGAGGGAACCACCAACAGTCTCTCTGACTCAAGCTCTAACAGTGATGAAAAGGCAAATGCCGCTCTCTTTTCTAAGGTTGATTTGACCATCAATGGCTCAGGAACTCTCACTGTAGATGGAAAGAAAAGCAATGCTATCAAGGCAAATGATAGGCTTCACATCACGGGTGGTACCTTTAACATCACATCAGTTGGCGATGCCTTTAATGTCAATGATGAACTCAACATCACTGGTACAACCATGACCATCGATGCTAAGGAAGATGGCGTTAAAGTTGATAATGATGACGATATGACTGTTGGAAATATGTATTTAGCTAACAATACCATAACAGTCACAGCAGGGGATGATGGCATTCACGCTTCTGGCAACCTAGTGATTGATAGCGGTACTTACACAGTCAAGAATGCGACTGAAGGAATTGAAGGGAGATCCATTACGATCAATGGTGGCGATATCAATGTCTACTCGACAGATGATGGAGTCAATGCAGCCAATAAAAATGCCCAGCAAAGTGATATTTACTTTACTATGACAGGTGGAAATCTAACTGTAGAAGTCGGTCAAGGTGACACAGATCCAGTTGACTCAAACGGGAATATCACGGTTACCGGTGGAACCATTAAATTGATAGGACAATCAGGCTTTGACTTTGATGGAACAGCAACTTACACAGGTGGGAATATCTACATCAACGGCGAAAAACAAACAGATATTGTCAATTCTATGCCTGGAGGCGGAGGTCCGAATGGAGGTTCTGGCGGTCCAGCACCTGGCGGACGAGGATAAACAAAAAAGGATAGCATTCAATTAGAATGGCTATCTTTTTATATGGGTGATAAATTGATATGTTACGAGGGATTTTATAATCGTAGCTTTCAAAGGCTAAATTGTTCAGTCATCCGTTGTTGTTTACTTAAATTTCTTGAATTTTAAGAAGGTATTGAGTAGTTTTCCCTTAAATGTTTTGTTTTGGTAGGCGATTGTGAGGGAATTGAAAAATTCAACTGCTAGGTGTTCTTGGTGACCGAGCTCCATCTAGCTTGGGGTTGCTTCTGGGGAAAAGACGCCTAATTTGATGCGGAGTCCACCTTTTTTCATCTTGAACTGATGCATACCATACATCTTGATATCAAGGCTTGTATCGGACATGAGAGTAGCAGTATCACCTGCCATAGAAATTTTTGTATCGGCATCCGGAACGCCTGTTTTTTCAGTATCTAGACTGATAAAGATTTTTTGATAAGTTGGTTGACCGTACTCTCCAATCAACTCCTCACTTCCTGTCCACCGTGAACTCCAGCAAATACAAAATGTTCAGGGTGAATTTTAAAAGGAAGTGCTTGGTCACCCATTTTATTTAGTCCTTGGTTGAAGGCGAAGAAATCTCTCAAAGTAAATCCATCCACGTAAGCAGCTTGTAGGTTACGTCCCTTAACCGAATTCTTAGAAATGCCATGCCGCATTTGGTCTGATTCTGCTAGACGGTCAGCGTAGAGTTCGAGGATTTTTTGACTTCCAAGGGCTAATTTGGTTTCAATTAGGTCTTGAAAATTTCTTAGTCTGTTTCATATAAAAATGAGTAAAATGAATTCCCATTACCAAGGTCATTAGAGTTGCGATAGCAATGACGATGGTTGGATTAGCCGAGAAAAGTAGAGGGGAAATAGGCCTTTAAAAAGTGGACAGAAAAGACCATTTCGGAGTATAGAGAGGAAGTTCAAAAACATTTTTAGAAATAAGATATGTGCATTATAAACATCAGATACGAATCTGGTGCTTTATTTTTTAAAGAATTTCAACTTTTTTCTTGACAAGTGAGTAAACACTCACTATAATAGGTCTATATTCAGTAAGTGAGTAAACACTCACCTAGGAGGAAGCATATGAAAAAATTGCTACATTTACAAGATTTGGATAAGTCTTTTTGTCGTCAAATGGTTTTGAATCATGTCAGCTTTGAATTGCAGCCGGGAGAAATTATAGGCTTAATAGGTCCGTCTGGTGCTGGTAAATCGACTATGATTAAGACTATGTTAGGGATGGAAAAAGCTGACGGAGGGGTTGCTTTGGTATTGGATCATACTATGCCCAATCGTCATATTTTAGGAGATATTGGTTATATGGCCCAGTCAGATGCCTTATATGAGGCTTTGTCAGGTCAAGAAAATCTGGAATTTTTTGGTCAGCTAAAAGGGCTATCCAAAAGAGATCTGACAGCTGAAATTGCCCATGTGGCTCAAGTTGTGGATCTGACAGAGCATTTGAATAAAACGGTATCCGGTTATTCTGGAGGAATGAAGCGACGCTTGTCTTTAGCCATCGCGCTTCTGGGGAATCCTCAGCTCTTGATTTTGGACGAACCGACAGTTGGAATCGACCCTTCTCTTCGGAAGAAAATCTGGAAAGAATTATTCGCGCTTAGAGACAATGGGGTTGGGATATTAGTTACTACCCATGTTATGGATGAAGCAGAGTTAACGGATAAGGTCGGCTTATTATTAGGTGGAAAAATCATTGCTTTTGATACACCGCAACACTTAAAAGAAAGTTATCAAGTTTCAAGTATTGAAGAAGTATTTTTGAAAGCAGAAGGAGAGTAAGATGAGAACCATTGCTATTGCTAAAAAAGTTATCAAAGAATTGCTTCGTGACAAACGAACCCTTGCCATGATGTTTGTAGCCCCAGTTTTTATCATGTGGTTGATGAACCTTATGTTTTCAGCTAGCACAACAGTGAATATTAAACTAGCGGCACAAGATCTTCCAACTAGTTTGGTGACGAAAATGGATGAGCTTGATCATGTGGACATCGAGACTTATCAAGACTTAGATCAGGCCAAAGAAGCGCTAGCAAATGAAAAAGTCGATGCTGTGATTTCTTATAAAGACGGTGAGTATCAGGTCGACTACGCAAATACAGATGCCTCCAAGACATCTATGATACGACAAGTGTTACGAACAAGTATCGCCAGTGAAGGCACCGATCAGTTACTATCTCGTATCAAACAAGCTCTTCCACAATTGAAATTAGATGCAAAGGCGCCTGAAATCAAAGAATCTTACCAATATGGAGATAAAAATACTGGATTCTTTGCACGTATGATTCCAATTTTAATTGGCTTTGTGGTCTTCTTCTTTGTCTTTTTGATTTCTGGTATGGCACTTTTGAAAGAGCGCACAAGTGGAACCTTGGATCGCTTGTTAGCAACCCCAGTGAAACGTTCTGAAATTGTCTATGGCTATATGTTGTCTTACGGTATTATTGCGATTTTTCAAACGGCAGTTGTCGTCTTAGCAGCAATTTGGCTACTAGATGTAGAAGTTGTAGGAAATATTTTAAATGTTATAATAGTTAATGTGGTACTGGCTATTGTAGCACTAGCTTTTGGAATTCTCTTGTCTACTCTAGCAAAATCAGAATTCCAAATGATGCAATTTATTCCTCTCGTGATTATGCCTCAACTCTTTTTCTCAGGGATTATTCCATTGTCATCCATGGGAGCATGGGCTCCAACTGTGGGGAAATTTTTGCCATTAACCTATTCTGGTGATGCAATAAGCCAGATTATTCTTTACGGACACAATCTTGGTGATATTTTGCCAAATCTTGGTGTTTTAATGATTTTCTTGATCATTTTAACAATTCTCAATATTGTTGGATTGCGTCGTTATCGTAAAGTTTAGAAATCAACATAAATAATGCTAAAAAGGTGTGAAGATTAGATGGATAAGACTGTTTTTGAATCGTTTGAAGATTACTTAGAAGAAGCGAATTACCCTCAAGGAAAGAAAAAAATCATGCAGGCAGCAGTGGATCTCATATCAACTAGGAGTTACCATGGGACCTCAACTCTTCACATAGCTGAGCGTGCTGGACTAAGCCAGGCAACTTTGTTTAAGTATTTTAAGACGAAGGATGATCTACTGACGGCTATTTTACATCCTGTAGTCCCAGGCATTTTCGGTAGTTTTGTTGAGGAACTCTTAGCTTTTGAAACGACAGAAGAGAGGGTTCGTTATCTCGTCCACGATCGTATGAGCTATCTCAAAAAAAATCGTGCTTTGATGAAAATCATTCTGCAGGAGAGTTTTTCAAATAAGAAACTAAAAAATGAACAGATTTTTATCTGGAATGCTATTCAAGATAAACTTCGAGTGCTTCATAAAGAATTGCTAGCAGATCCACGTGTAAATCCAGAGTTAACGATTCCTCAAATGGTTCGTATTTGTGTTGGTCCATTGTTGGCTTACTTCGCTCAACTTTATATCGTTAGCGACAACGGAGAAATAAAGGAAGAGGACCTAGACTTATTAGAAAAACAGATTTTAGGTGGTTTGTGGAAATAAGGGAGTTCTAGAAGAGCTAAGATTTATTTACTTGACTTTCAAACAAGCTAAAAAAGACATGTTCTGCTTATTTCAGATTCATGTCTTTTTTGTTGTTGGATTTTGTATTCTTCATAAGTCCTCAATCGCTTTGCCAAAACAGAAACCGACTTCTCCAGCGGTGCAACGATTTCTCAAGTGTATGGAAGAGGAGCTTTCTGGATTGCTGAGGACAACTCCTTGACACTTTGTCAGCTTTTGATACAATAGTACAAAATCAGAGGAGGTGGGTTATGATTCAGAAACATGCGATTCCTATTTTAGAGTTTGATGACAATCCTCAGGCGGTCATCATGCCCAATCACGAGGGGCTGGACTTGCACTTACCAAAGAAGTGTGTCTATGCTTTTTTAGGTGAGGAGATTGACCGCTATGCGAGGGAAGTAGGGGCGGACTGTGTCGGCGAATTTGTTTCTGCCACCAAGACCTATCCAGTCTATGTCGTTAACTACAAGGGCGAGGGAATTTGTCTGGCTCAGGCTCCTGTTGGTTCAGCTCCAGCAGCCCAGTTTATGGATTGGTTGATTGGATATGGTGTGGAGCAGATTATTTCCACTGGAACCTGTGGTGTGCTGACTGATATAGAAGAAAATGCCTTTCTAGTCCCTGTTCGTGCTCTGCGAGATGAAGGAGCTAGTTATCACTATGCGGCAGCTTCTCGTTATATGGAAATGCAGCCAGAGGCTATTGCTGCCATTGAGCAAGTTTTGGAGGCCAGAGGGATTCCTTATGAAGAAGTCATGACCTGGACGACAGATGGGTTTTACCGAGAAACGGCTGAAAAGGTGGCTTATCGCAAGGAAGAAGGCTGTGCTGTTGTGGAGATGGAGTGTTCTGCACTTGCGGCAGTAGCCCAACTGCGTGGGGTTCTCTGGGGTGAATTGTTGTTCACAGCTGATTCCTTAGCAGACTTGGACCAGTACGATAGTCGTGACTGGGGTTCAGAAGCTTTCGAGAAGGCATTGGAACTCTGCCTTGAGATTGCCTCTCAGATCTAGCTACTCTCCTTCTTTTTATGGTACAATGGATGTATGTTATTCAAATTATTTGTGAAAAAACTTGAAAGGGTCTTTGGCGGACTTTCACCTGCTCGTCGCATTTTTTTAAGTTTCGCTGGAGTTATTTTTATAGGCTCTCTTCTTTTGAGCTTGCCTTTTGTTCAGGCAAATGGTTCTCAGGCCACTTATTTTGACCATCTCTTTACGACGGTGTCCATGGTCTGTGTGACTGGCCTTTTTACGCAACCAGTGGCTACGACCTATAATGTCTGGGGGCAGTTGATTTGTATGCTCTTGATACAGATTGGTGGTCTGGGGCTCATGACTTTTATCGGGGTCTTTTATATTCAGGGGAAGCAAAAACTCAGTCTTCGCAGTCGTGAAACCATTCAGGAGAGTTTTAGTTACGGGGAGACTCGGTCGCTGAAGGCCTTTATGCGGTCCATCTTTTTGACGACTTTTCTGGTGGAGGGCTTGGGTGCCTTCCTGCTAAGTTTCCGTTTTATTCCTGAGTTTGGCTGGGGACGAGGCATTTTTACCTCTATCTTTTTAGCTATTTCAGCCTTTTGTAATGCTGGTTTTGATAATTTCGGCAGTAGCAGTTTAGTGGCTTTTCAGACGGATCCCTTGATCAATCTGGTCATTGCTGGCTTGATTATCACAGGTGGTCTTGGCTTTATGGTCTGGTTTGACTTGGCAACCCAGTTTGACAAGAAGAAAAAACGCCGTCTGCGTTTCCACACCAAGCTGGTCCTATTCTTGACCGCAGGGATTTTGCTGTTTGGGACAGTATCCACACTCTTTACGGAGTGGCACAATCCAGGAACCATTGGCAATCTCAGTGTGCCAGAGAAAGTGCTGGTCAGCTTTTTCCAAACCGTCAGCATGAGAACGGCCGGTTTTGCTTCTATTGACTATACTCAAGCTCGACCTGTGACCTTGTTTATCTATATCCTACAGATGTTTCTGGGTGGAGCGCCTGGAGGGACGGCTGGGGGGCTCAAGATTACGACTTTCTTTGTCTTGTTGGTCTTTGCGCGTAGTGAATTGCTGGGCTTGCCTCATGCCAATGTTGCGCAGAGAACCATTGAGGCTCGAACAGTCCAAAAATCCTTTAGTGTCTTCATTATCTTTTTGATGACCTTCTTGTTGGGCTTGATGTTGTTGGGAATTACGGCAGAAGGAACACCGCGATTTATCTACCTCATGTTTGAGACCATTTCAGCCCTTGCGACAGTTGGGGTGACGGCAAATCTGACACCAGAATTGGGCAAGCTAGCTCTTAGCATTGTCATGGTGCTCATGTTTATTGGCCGTATCGGTCCCTTGACCTTGCTGGTTAGTCTAGCTGACTACCAGCCTGATAAGAAAGATTTGATTCAGTATATGAAAGCAGATATTAGTATTGGATAAGAAAGGAAGAATGATGTCAGATCGTACGATTGGAATTTTAGGTTTGGGGATTTTCGGGAGTAGTGTCCTGACGGCCCTAGCCAAGCAAAATATGAATATTATTGCCATTGACGACCACGCCGAGCGTATCAATCAATTTGAGCCAGTTTTGGCGCGTGGAGTTGTGGGCGATATCACAGATGAGGACCTCCTCAGAACTGCAGGAATTGATACCTGTGATACGGTTGTAGTGGCAACAGGGGAAAATCTGGAATCGAGTGTGCTTGCAGTTATGCATTGTAAGAGTCTAGGGGTACCAAGGGTTATTGCCAAGGTCAAAAGCCAGACAGCCAAGAAGGTGCTAGAAAAAATCGGTGCTGACTCGGTGATTTCACCTGAGTATGAAATGGGGCAGTCTCTAGCGCAGACCATTCTCTTTCATAACAATGTTGATGTCTTTCAGCTGGATAAAAATGTGTCTATCGTGGAGATGAAAATTCCGAGTGTTTGGGCAGGTCAAAGTCTGAGCCAGCTGGATCTACGTGGCAAATACAACCTCAATGTCCTAGGATTCCGTGAACAAGAAAATTCACCACTGGATGTCCAATTTGGCCCTAATGACCTCTTGAAGGCAGATGCCTATATCTTGGCGGTTATTAACAACCAGTATCTAGATGACTTAGCAGAGTTAAATTCCTAAGGAGGGAAATTCCCTCTTTTTTAATGTTCAAGATAGGAAATTGGGAGAACACCTTGTATTCCAGTAAAAGTTCTTCAAAATCTGGACTTTATGGTAGAATAGAAAGAAGTGACAAGAGAGAGTAATACTCTTCGAAAATCTCTTCAAACCACGTCAACGTCGCCTTGCCGTATATATGTTACTGACTTCGTCAGTTCTATCTGCAACCTCAAAGCAGTGCTTTGAGCAACCTGCGGCTAGTTTCCTAGTTTGCTCTTTGATTTTCATTGAGTATAAGAAAAAATCAGTCCCCTAAAGGAGTAGATTATGAAGTTATTGTCTATCGCCATTCCTAGCTATAATGCCGCAGCCTATCTTCATTACTGTGTGGAGTCGCTAGTGATTGGTGGTGAGCAAGTTGAGATTTTGATTATCAATGATGGGTCTCAGGACCAGACTCAGGAAATCGCTGAGCGTTTAGCCAGCAAGTATCCTAACATCGTTAGAGCCATCTATCAGGAAAATAAAGGCCATGGCGGTGCCGTCAATCGCGGCTTAGCGGAGGCTTCTGGACGCTATTTTAAAGTAGTTGATAGTGATGACTGGGTAGATCCTCGTGCCTATTTAAAAATTCTTGAAACCTTGCAGGAACTAGGGAGTGAGGGGCAGGAAGTTGATGCCTTTGTGACCAATTTTGTCTATGAAAAGGAAGGTCAGTCTCGTAAGAAGAGTATGAGTTATGAGTCAGTCTTGCCTGTCCAACAGATTTTTGGATGGGATCAGGTCGGAAATTTCTCAAAAGGCCAGTATATCATGATGCACTCGCTGATTTACCGGACAGATTTGTTGAGAGCGAGTCAGTTCCAACTGCCTGAGCATACTTTTTATGTCGATAATCTCTTTGTCTTTACCCCCCTTCAGCAGGTCAAGACCATGTACTATCTGCCTGTCGATTTCTATCGTTATTTGATTGGGCGTGAGGACCAGTCAGTCAATGAGCAAGTGATGATTAAGCGCATTGACCAGCAACTCAAGGTCAATCGACTCTTGGTAGACCAGCTTGATTTATCTAAAGTAAGCCACCCCAAAATGCGAGAGTATCTGCTGAATCATATTGAAATCACGACGGTGATTTCCAGTGCCTTGCTCAACCGAGCAGGCACAGCAGAGCATCTGGCAAAAAAACGGGAGCTGTGGACCTATATTCAGCAGGAAAATCCAGAGGTCTTTCAGGCCATTCGCAAGACCATGCTCAGCCGTTTGACCAAACATTCAGTCTTGCCAGCTCGCAAACTTTCCAATGTTGTCTATCAAATCACCAAGTCTGTTTATGGATTTAATTAATATAAGTATTTTATAAGAGGGATTTAAGAAAAATTTTAACTTTTTCTTAATCCTTTTTAATTTTAGGAGATTATACTAGAGTCATCAAATAAAGAAAAACTCTAAGGAGAATCCTATGAAATTCAATCCAAATCAAAGATATACTCGTTGGTCTATTCGCCGTCTTAGTGTCGGTGTTGCCTCAGTTGTTGTAGCCAGTGGCTTTTTTGTCCTAGTTGGTCAGCCAAGTTCTGTACGTGCCGATGTGGTCAATCCAACCCCTGCTCAAGTTGTGCCAGACGCGGCTTCGGTGAGTGAAAAGAGTGACTTACCAGCAGAACTTCTCAAAGAAGCAGTCGATACAGCTCTTCCTTCAGAACAGGTAGACTCAACACCTAAAGCAAGCTTGGATGCTACAAGCTCGCCAGAAAAAGTGAATGTAGCTGATAAAGACCAAGTGGTAGCGCCAAAAGAAGAAGTGCAAGCAAAACCAGAATCTAAGAAAGAAACAGAAGATGCGCTTAAACCTGCGACAAATCCTGCGCCTACAGTTTCTGGACAAGACCGTGAAGCAAATGAAGCGCAACCAGCAACCACCCCAGCTGAAGTGCAAAAAGGTGTGGCCGACAACACTAAAGATACAGTGGATGTTCCGGCATCTTACTTGGACAAAGCGAACTTCCCTGGTCCATTCACAGCCGGTGTCAACCAAGTCATTCCATACGAATTCTTCGCTGGTGACGGTATGTTGACTCGTCTGATTTTGAAGGCTTCAGACAAGGCTCCATGGTCAGACAATGGTTCAGCTAAAAATCCCGCTCTTCCACCAGTAGAAAAATTGGGCAAAGGCCTTTACTTCTATGAAGTAGATTTGGCTGGTGCCCAAGGTAAATCAAATAAAGAGCTTCTTGACCTATTGAAACAAAACGGCACTCAAAGTTATAAAGCTACCATCAAAGTGTACGGTGCGAAAGACGGCAAGGCTGATTTGAGTAATCTCGTAGCAACAAAAGATTTGGATGTCAACTTGAACGGCTTAACTACCCCAGCTGAAGTGCAAAAGGGCGTGGCTGACAATACCAAAGACACAGTAGATGTTCCAGCTACATACTTGGACAAAGCCAACTTCCCTGGTCCATTCACAGCTGGTGTCAACCAAGTCATTCCATACGAATTCTTCGCCGGTGACGGTATGTTAACTCGTCTTATCTTGAAAGCATCCGACAAGGCTCCATGGTCAGACAACGGTTCAGCTAAAAATCCCGCTCTTCCACCAGTAGAGAAATTGGGCAAAGGTCTCTACTTCTATGAAGTGGATTTGGCTGGTACCCAAGGTAAATCTGATAAAGAGCTTCTTGACCTATTGAAACAAAACGGCACTCAAAGTTATAAAGCTACCATCAAAGTGTACGGTGCGAAAGACGGCAAGGCCGATTTGAGCAATCTCGTAGCGACTAAGGATTTGACAGTGAACTTGAATGGACATCAGTCTCTGATTCCGATGCAGTCAGGTTTCGTCCCATCTTCTAATGGTTCAGCTATGCCGGCTCCAATGATGAATAGTCATCAAGATGCGTCTAAGATGAACGCTCAAATGCCTAGTGTCAATCAAGATGATATGAAATCTAAAATGCCAGCTGCTAGTCAGGATAAGATGATGCCTAACAAAGAGCAGGACAAAACCATGAATGCTAGCCAGCCAATGGCAACACCAAGCATGAAACAAGATCAAGCTCCAGCAGCCTCAAGCAAAGCGTCTGATGAAGGCAAGATAGCATCTACTAACAAGGAGTCAACTCCAATGATGCCTGATCAAATGAAAGACCAAAAAGACATGCTTCCATATACTGGTGAAGCCCAAACATCAATGGCTACTATTGGATTCTTTGGATTAGCCTTGGCCGGCCTGCTAGGTGGACTCGGTTTGAAAGCTAAAAAAGAAGAAAATGACTAGTCTAGCTACAGACTTTCTATCTAGGATATGAAAAATCCAGATATCGTTTAGAATGTTCGTAAAGGGATTAAAATAGTGTTATACTATTGTGGTATAGCACTGTTTTTTTCAAAGGAGAGACAGATGGGAAAGACAATTTTACTCGTTGACGACGAGGTAGAAATCACAGATATTCATCAACGCTATCTGGTTCAGGCAGGGTATCAGGTTTTGGTGGCTCATGATGGAGTAGAGGCCTTGGAAATCTTCAAGCGAAAACAGATTGATTTGATTATTACAGATATCATGATGCCTCGGATGGATGGTTATGATTTGATTAGCGAAGTTCAGTATCAGTCTCCGGATCAGTCTTTTCTCTTTATTACGGCTAAGACCAGCGAGCAGGACAAGATTTATGGCCTGAGCTTAGGGGCAGATGACTTTATTGCCAAGCCCTTTAGCCCACGTGAGCTGGTTTTGCGTGTCCATAATATCTTACGTCGCCTTCATCGTGGAGGTGAGACAGAGGTCGTCAATCTCGGGGATTTACGGATGAATCACGGTAGTCATGAGGTCCAAGTTGGAGATGTGGCGCTTGATTTGACAGTCAAATCCTTCGAACTTCTATGGCTTTTAGCCAGCAATCCAGAGCGAGTTTTTTCTAAGACAGACCTCTATGAAAAGGTCTGGCAAGAAGACTATGTGGATGACACCAATACCTTGAATGTTCATATTCATGCTCTTCGACAGGAGTTGGCTAAACATGCTAGTGCAGAAACACCGACCATCAAAACCGTCTGGGGCTTGGGCTACAAAATTGAGAAAGCACGAGGTAGTCAATGAAATTAAAAAGTTATATTTTAGTGGGGTATATCATTTCAACACTCCTAACGATTATCGTGGTTTTTTGGGCCATCCAGCGAATGTTAATTGAAGAAAGAGAAATTTATTTCCTAGTGGGTATGACTCTCGTGGCTAGTTTTATCGGTGCTGGGATTAGTCTCTTTCTCCTATCGCCGGTCTTTACTTCATTGGGCAAACTCAAGGAACATGCCAAGCGGGTAGCGGATAAGGACTTTCCATCAAATCTGGAGGTTCAAGGCCCTGTAGAATTTCAACAATTAGGCCAAGCTTTCAATGAAATGTCCCATGATTTGCAGGCCACCTTTGATTCCTTGGAAGAAAGCGAACGAGAAAAGGGCTTGATGATTGCTCAACTTTCGCATGATATCAAGACCCCTATCACGTCAATCCAAGCGACGGTAGAAGGGATTTTGGATGGGGTTATCAAGGAAGGAGAACAGGACCATTATCTAGCAACCATTGGACGCCAGACTGAAAGACTCAATAAACTGGTTGAGGAGTTGAATTTTTTGACTCTAAACACAGTTAGAAATCAGGTCGAAACGACCAGCAAAGACAGCATTTTTCTGGACCAGCTCTTGATTGAGTGCATGAGTGAATTTCAGTTCTTGATTGAGCAGGAGGAACGAGATGTCCATTTGCAGGTAATCCCAGAGTCTGCCCGGATTGAGGGAGATTATGCTAAACTTTCTCGTATCTTGGTGAATCTGGTCAATAACGCTTTTAAATACTCAGCTCCAGGGACCAAGTTGGAAGTGGTAGCTAAGCTGGAAAATAACCAGCTTTCAATCAGTGTGACCGATGAGGGACAGGGAATTGCCCCAGAGGATTTGGAGAATATTTTCAAACGACTTTATCGTGTAGAAACTTCGCGTAACATGAAAACAGGTGGTCATGGCTTAGGACTTGCTATTGCGCGTGAATTGGCCCATCAATTGGGTGGAGAAATTACAGTCAGCAGCCAGTACGGTCTAGGAAGCACCTTTACCCTCGTTCTAAACCTTTCTGGCAATGAAAATAAAGCTTAAAACCCCTTTACAAATCCAGCCATTCATGGTAGAATGGATTTTGTGCGAAATATCAGCAGGAAAGCATGAAGCTCGTCAACAGGTGTCTTATGATAAGTAACCTTGGCTGTTTAGGCGAAGGGCATCTGCACGAATCAGGGCTTTCTAAGTGACTATTTCCACCGAAATATTATTTATATCAGGAGGACATTCACATGTCACGTTATACAGGACCATCTTGGAAACAAGCTCGTCGCCTTGGCCTTTCACTTACAGGTACAGGTAAAGAATTGGCACGTCGTAACTACGTACCAGGACAACACGGACCAAACAACCGTTCTAAATTGTCAGAATACGGTTTGCAATTGGCTGAAAAACAAAAACTTCGTTTCACTTACGGTGTAGGTGAAAAACAATTCCGTAACTTGTTCGTACAAGCTACAAAAATCAAAGGCGGAATCCTAGGTTTCAACTTCATGCTTCTTTTGGAACGTCGTTTGGATAACGTTGTTTACCGTCTTGGTCTTGCGACTACTCGTCGTCAAGCTCGTCAATTCGTAAACCACGGTCACATTCTTGTTGACGGAAAACGCGTTGATATCCCATCATACCGCGTAACTCCAGGTCAAGTGATCTCAGTTCGTGAAAAATCATTGAAAGTTCCAGCAATCCTTGAAGCAGTAGAAGCTACTCTTGGACGTCCAGCATTCGTATCATTCGACGCTGAAAAATTGGAAGGTTCATTGACTCGCTTGCCAGAACGCGACGAAATCAACCCAGAAATCAACGAAGCACTTGTCGTTGAATTCTACAACAAAATGCTTTAATTTTAAGATATATTTTACAGAAAGCCTACAACAGTGGGCTTTTTGCTTTGTCTTAAAAGCTTGATTTCTGGGTTTGTCCCCCTTCACAAAGAACTAACAGCTTTCTCATAAAATGAGACGGCTGTTTTTGCTTTTTCTTTGGAGAGATGACTGTAAGTGTCCATAGTCATAGCTAATGTAGAATGACCTAGACGGTGTTGTAATTTTTTATAGAGTATTCCAGAGTTTAGCAAAAGACTAGCGTGTGTGTCTAAAATCGTGGAAACTAATATCAGGAACACCAGCATGTTTGAAACGTGTGTTTAAACGAGTTGATAGTGTTTTATTGTTTGGGTATTGAGGGAATAAGAGAAGTTTAAAAGTCTGTTCTTTTGGTTTTGTTGCTTACAAAATGATAAGCAGATAAGCAAAGTAATAACTTGCCTTAGTTGCTCGCAGAATGACAAGGAGATAGGAGAGATAAAAATGTCTCTTAATTCCTTACCAAATAGTATGGGGAATGGACTTGAACCAAGAGCGAACACCGAGAAAATGCAAAAAAGCACTTAGAAAAATCTAAGCGCTCAAGAGTAGTGGACGGTGTGCCTGTCCCGTCATCTCATACTATGAAGTTGCGTAGCGACACTATCATTTCTACCTCACTTCTCTTTAAACTAATTATATCATAAAGGAGTAGCAGCTTGACCACTGGCGAAGTAGAAAAGAAGCTAAAAAGCTATCGTAATAATCTCTTGTTGATTGAATATTAGGATAGGAAAGTTTATAATGAATTTAAAGTAAAGGAGATTTCGTTTTAGATTTGATGATACCACAAAGCAAAGAGTTATTGATTTTTTATAATCAAATTGATGAGTGGGTTGACCAAGTTTATCCAGACCAAGATAAACCTTCTTTATTGTTTAAGAAAGCACTCTCCAATCTATTTTAGATTTATTTGATAGTATTAAATAAATCTAAAATTGGTTTTGATTCCCTAGAACGCAAGTATTGAAATAATAATTATGGATAAGTTAAACATGAAAAATAAGATAATTGATGTTTATAAAATAGCGCATCGTCTTGTTTCTATTACTGTTGAGAATCCTGATTTTTCAGATTTGAAAATCAATCAGTTTGTTAGAATTGGAGAAAAAGAGTATAGGGTACGTAGTGTCCCTATGATTCATTCAACTCCACCTAAATCTATCTTTAGTTTAGATACTTTTACAATTGACTACACAGAGGACGACTTGATGAATAAAGTGGCGGTATTTACGCATAGGGAAGTATTTAAAGATGATTAAAATTTCAATTAGTTTGTTACTAGATGCGATTGAAGATAACATAAACGACGAAGAGCTTCAATCTATCGATTTCGAGAGCTATATTAGAAAAATTACAAAAGAATTCCAGGGAGAAAATGGTGAATTTTTAGTAAAAGAAGAAGCGTTTGAAACACTCCCTTTGGACAGAGATAAAAAGGATAAAATCATTGAGCAAATAAAGCAAAATAGTCAAAATGTTTTCAAAGACGATTTTGATACCTTGTTGCAATTATATTTTTGAGAGTCAAGAATAGTTCCAGTGCCTTATTTTACAATAAATATAAAATGATAAAGATTGATAAACAAATTATTACGATGTACAAAATAGAAGATGGAGTCTCTAAAAGGCAGTATTCTATTGTGAGTGGAGGTTGTAAAGGTATTGCAACTATCGATAAAATTACTTTGGAATATAGCTATGTTGGAGATGATTTAGGGCAATTTACTTCATTTGTCAAAGATACTTTGACTAAAAGTATTAAGTTAGGAAAAGAGTTGCCGGATAAATTTTCGTATGGTTTTGTATAAGTTGTGGAATATCTTATATAGGAGAATCAAGATATATTATGGCAATATTTGATGATTTACGAGCATTGTATGACAATGGTTGGGACGCTTCTTTTGATTATAAGGGTCAAGTATGTGGTATTTTTCCTAATTCTGTTTATGACATTGTCGTCGTACTTGGAGATAATAAATTTAAAGTGTCATCTTTTGATGAGTTAATTTCTTTACAGATTAACGGGAAAACTTTGCTGGAAATCATGAGTGAGGTGGAAGTGCAATATGGTTGAAGGACACTAGAGAAAAAGATAGACAATAAATTCAGATGCACAGATTGAAAGTTGAGAAAAAAGTGATATAATGAAGACATGAAGGATAGAGGTTGAGAATCTGTCACCAACGCGCCACTTATAGTGGGTCGAGAAATGCAGGAGCTCCGACAGTCCTGCCTATCCTTGCAAATCGATCAGCCCTTAGAAACGAATCTAGGGCTTTTTGCTTTGTCTTAAAACGTTGATTTCTGGGTTTGCTTAGAGATTTGTTAGTAAGGTTATTTGTGTATCTAAGTCTATCTATTCCAAGAATTAAGCGATGTTGATGATATAAATCTGGTATAATATAATGTTTTGGCTCCCTCAATTCAAGGAAGGGAGGTGTTACATATGTTAGAAACTTTACTCACAGTGTTTCTAGCTCTGTTACTTATTAACGTGTTATCTGAGCTTTTCAAGTTATGGCTTAAGAAACGTAAGAAGTAATGGTTAACCCTTTTAGAGGGTAGTAAAAAACCCCATCGGTGGCACGGTGGGGCTTTTTAGTTATATATGCTAGAAGCATTATTTTCCCTTTATGCTTTCATTCTAACACAACCCCTCTGATATTTCAAGCTTTTGTTTTGATATTCCTCAGAGTGTGTTTGTGGTTTGAGTCAGCTTCACTGACATTAGCACACGCGCTACTAAGTTCCATTCTACAGCAAAGAAATCAACTCTTTTTTAGGGGATTTCCGCCCTCATTTTTGTCTTTTGTGCTAAAATAGACTTATAAATTGAAAATAAGGAATGTTTATGAAATCGGGTAATGGTTTTTGGAAAGGTTGTCTCTATTTTTGGGGCTTCTTGTTCTTATTGGGCCTTTTGGTTCAATATGCTCTTCCGCTTGCGGCTTGTGTACTGCTAGGCTATGGTGGTTATCGTCTCTATAAACGTTGGCGCTATCCTCTTTTGCAGGATGCCTCTCTAGACGATCGGATTGAGCTTTTAAAAGCTCGTATTCGTCAAGCAGACAAAGATATTCAGCAGTTAGAGGGAGTATTGGTAGAAAAAGGCTCAGAATCCTATAAGAGTCTGGCCAATCAAGTATTGATCGAACTGCGGGAAATCCATCAGGAGGCGGATCGTCTCAAGTCCTATATTGATGATGATGTCTACAACCGTATTGACAAAAAGGTTCGTACAGTGCGGGCAACTATCGATGTTCAGCTAGAACGTTTGGATAGGGAAAGTCAGGTAGATCTTGAGAATGCGGAGCCAGAGGAATTAGCTCCAGAATTGTCCCAGACCTTGGCCAATATTGCTATTGACCATCAGGCTATTTTAGACAAGATTGCTACCTCTGCCGAGGGGGATAAGGAAGAATTGACGGCCATTCATAGTTTGAAGATGGAGAAATTCAAAACGATTTTAGAAGGCTATTTAAAGATTAAGGCCAATCCTAAAAACTATAATCGAGCAGAAGAACGTTTAGAGCAAGCTAAAGCAGCTATCGAACAATTTGATCTTGAGCTGGACCAAGTCTTGAGAGAACTCAATGAAACAGATATGCGTGATTTTGATATCAGTCTGCGTATTCTAGAAAAAGATCGTAAAGAATAGGTTAGAAACAAAGGAGTAACCATGACAGAATTTAATTTCGATATTGACCAGATTGCCAATAATACGGTAGCTAATGTGGATAAAACAACCCAAATCATCGAGACCAATACTGGCTCAGACAAGACCTTGACCTTCCTTGAAAAGTTGAGCCCTGAGCAGCAAGAAGGAATCAAAGCGCACGTGCCCCAGTTGGTAGACCAGTTTGTCACCAATCAAAATGCTCTTTTGGATTTTGGACAATCTGCTGTCGAAGGTGTGAATAATACGGTCAATCGTATCTTGTCAGAACAAAAGAAACTACAGATTCCCCAAGTGGATGATCTACTCAAAAATACCAACCGTGAGTTGCAAGGCTTTGTAGTCAAATACAAGAATGCTGAAATTGCTGAGTTAGAAGAAAAGCCAAACTTTTTGCAACGATTGTTTAACAAGAGCAAGAATACCCTACAGGAATTTTACTTTGATTCAAAAACAGTGGAGCAAAAGCTCGATGGTATGGCTGCCGCAGTGGTTAAGCAAGAAGATGTGCTAGCTCGAAATATTGTCTCTGCTGAGATGTTGATTGAGGACAATACCAAATCCATTGAAAATTTAGTGGGAGTAATTTCCTTTATCGAAGCCAGCCAGACAGAAGCTGGTAATCGCGCTGCCGAACTGAAGGTCCAAGCTGACCAACTAGATACAAGTACGGTAGAATACCAGACTAAGTCTCAAGAATTGGCCCGCATGGCTGAAGTGGTCAATACCCTCGAACAACAGCACACTGAGTATGTCAGCCGTCTCTATGTTGCCTGGGCAACAACACCTCAGATGCGCAATCTTGTGAAGGTGTCATCTGATATGCGCCAAAAATTGGGCATGCTTCGTCGTAATACGATTCCGACAATGAAGCTTTCTATTGCCCAACTGGGTATTTTGCAACAATCAATGAAATCAGGTGTCGTGGCAGATGCCATTGTCAATGCTAATAATGCTGCTCTTCAGATGCTAGCTGAAACCAGCAAGGAAGTGATTCCGCAGATGGAAAGAATTGCACAAAGCCCGACAGTCGCTGTCGAATCTGTTACCAAACTGGCTGAAAGTCTGGTCGCTCAAAACCAAGGTATCGTCGCAGCTATTGAATTGGGACGCCAGAAACGTGCCCAACTAGAAACAACCATCGTCAAGTCCGCAGAAATGATCAACGATTCTGTTAAACTACGCGATGAGAAAATCGTCCAAGCCCTTCTAGACCAAGGCAAGGCTGCTCAGAAAGAAGTACAAGAATAATACACAAGGATGCTGGGAAAAACTCAATTTCAGGAGAAAATGAAGTAAATCTTTCTACAATAAAACGCATAATATTGAACTGCACCCCAAAAGTTAGACAGAAAAAATCTAACTTTTGGGGTGTTTTTATTATGAAATTAACTTATGATGATAAAGTTCAAATCTATGGACTTAGAAAAAAAGGATATAGTTTGGAGAAGCTTTCAAATAAATTTGGGATAAACAATTCTAATATTAGGTACATGATTAAATTGATTGATCGTTACGGAATAGAGTTCGTCAAAAAAGGAAAAAATCGTTACTATTCTCCTGATTTAAAACAAGAAATGATTCATAAAGTCTTACATGAAGGCTGGACTAAAGATAGAGTTTCTCTTGAATACGGCCTCCCAAGTCGTACGATACTTCTTAATTGGCTAGCACAATACAAGAAAAACGGGTATACTATTGTTGAGAAAACAAGAGGGAGAGTACCTAAAATGGGACGTAAGCCAAAAAAGAGACCTGAAGAGAGGACAGAATTAGAACGTCTTCAAGCAGAAAATGAGTACCTGAGAGCGGAGAATGCCATCCTAAAAAAGTTGAGAGAACTCCGGTTGAAGGAGAAAAAAGAGAAAGAAGAAAGACAGAAATTGTTCAAGAATTAATGACTGAGTTTTCGTTAGATATTCTTCTAAAAGCCATTAAACTAGCTCGTTCGACCTACTACTATCACTTGAAACAGCTAGATAAACTAGATAAGGACCAAGAGCTTAGAGCTGAAATTCAATCCATTTTTATCGAACATAAGGGAAATTATGGTTATCGTCGGATTCATTTAGAACTAAGAAATCGTGGTTATCTGGTAAATCATAAAAGAGTTCAACGCTTGATGAAAGTACTCAATTTACAAGCTAAAATGCGACAGAAACGAAAATATTCTTCTCATAAAGGAGATGTTGGCAAAAAGACAGAGAATCTCATTCAACGTCAATTTGAAGGCTCTAAAACAATGGAAAAGTGCTACACAGATGTGACAGAGTTTGCCATTCCAAATAGCACGCAGAAACTCTATTTATCGCCCGTTTTAGATGGTTTCAACAGCGAAATCATCGCTTATCATCTTTCTACTTCACCCAACTTAGAACAAGTGAAGAGCATGTTAAAACAGGCCTTCACAGAGAATTACTACGAGAATACTGTTCTTCATAGTGACCAAGGCTGGCAATACCAACACGATTCTTATCATCAGTTTCTAGAGAGTAAGGGAATTCAAGCATCCATGTCACGTAAGGGTAACAGCCCAGACAATGGTATGATGGAGTCCTTCTTTGGCATTTTAAAATCCGAAATGTTTTATGGCTATGAGAAAACCTTTAAATCACTTAATCAATTGGAACAAGCTATTGTAGACTATATTGATTACTACAACAATAAACGAATTAAGGTAAAACTAAAAGGACTTAGCCCTGTACAATACAGAACTAAATCCTTTGGATAAAATAATTGTCTAACTTTTTGGGGTCAGTACAAAATCAGCGTTTTTCTTCTGTATTGATTCGTATTGAATGCTTACTTAACTTCTGTATACATAAAGGGGAAGAATCAGCAGGGGAGTCCATTGTATCATACAGAAATTTCAATGTTTTTAAGAGGAGGAACTAGTCAGTCTGCAAAGTATAATAAGAAAAGTGGGAAACCCTATAAGGATATTGACGACCTAGTCGATTTTGGTAGGCCTGTTCACATAGTTCCACATATGTTCCGACATAGTTTTGTTTCAGTTATGGCTGATAAGAATGTAAGCCTAAACGTTATTCGAGAATTTGTAGGACATTCAGAAGATAGTAGAGAGATAGAAAAAATCTACCTTCATGTCATGCAAAAGGGAAAAGATAAGATTGAACAAGCTATGATAGATTTGGCTGAAATAATTTTTTAATTATCTTATGAAATTCAGATATTTTATTAAAATTAAAAGAAATCCTTGAAATTAGCGAATTTTTGGGATATAATCATTGTGACACCATATATAGTGTCGCTGTAAATGAGGTACATCATGGGCAAGGAAAAAGAGTTGCAAAAAATAAAAGATAACCCAAAATCTGTTACCCCTGAACGCTTAGAATCTCTGTGTAAAAAATATGGTTTTATGTGGAAGCAAGGAACCAATCATTCAATAACCTCTCATGCTTTATTGGAAGAAAGCTATCCAATACCGCGACATAAGCCGATAAAGCCAGTTTATGTGAAGAAAGTTATAAAAATGATTGAGAAAGTGATAGAATTGGAGGAGGGTTTAAGTGATGAAAGATAAAGAATATTATCTTGGATTGAACTATCCGATTTTAATTGAAAAAATTTATGACGAGGGTGAATTATTGTTTACTGCCTCTATTAAAGAGTTACCAGGATTAATCGTTTATGGTGAATCTTTAGGAGAAGTTTATGATGAGATTGAATTAGCTAAAGCAGACTGGATTGAGGCCAATCTTGAGTGGGGGAGAAAAATTAAAGAACCTTTTGAGAACTCTCTGGAAGAGTATAGTGGAAAAATAACGCTAAGATTACCGAAAACCTTACATAGAGATGTTAAAGAACGCTCTGAAATTGAAGGAGTCAGCTTAAATCAAACTATAGTACAATTGATTAATGACGGGTTATTCAAACAAACTCAAAATGCTGTTGAACAGCTAACAGAGCAATTTAAAGATATGACTAAAAAACTTAGTCAAACCATTGCTGAAAAGGTTTCTGCACCAGAGCAACATATTCACCAAACAATCATTATAAAAAATCAATCTGAAAAAATACAACCTTATAAAGAGCAGAATATTACTAATAATAGATTCCAAGATAATAAAGTAGTTTCATGGTCTATTGGAGGTTAAAATGAAGACAAAAAATATTGAGATAAGAAGAATAACATTTAGTAAATTTGAATTTAATACTCATAACACTGGAGAAGTTGAAGAAGATGGAAGAGCTTCGATTAATTTAAATTTTCCTGACAGAGAGGAAGGACAAGAGAACCAACTTATTCTGATAAAGATGGAAATTTCATACCCAGATAGTCAGTATCGAGTTATTGCTGACATTGATGCCATATATTCTGTCTTAGCTTCAGATTTACCAGAAGATATTTCGCAGGATGATGAATTTCAACAAGCACTTATTACACCAATGATAGAGAAGTTTAGATTATATGTTGGTATGTTTTCTGAAGGGGCATACGGAGCTGTTCTGATACCAAATTTAAACTTTAATCAAGGCTAGAAGCTATCCGTTTTTTATTATTCATATATCATTATGGAATATTTAATCAGTTAAAATTCAGTTATTTTGCTAAAATTAAAATAAAAAGCCTTTGAAATGTTGATTTCATAGGCTTTTACTGTGTTAAATTACTTAACTTCTGTAAAGGTTGTTAATGTTATTTCAGCACCCTTTAAACGCCGTTATATCAACGTTTTTAGATTGTTCTATAGAAAATGTAGTCATAAATGTAGTCATTTTGCTATGCTGTCAATTTTGCAATTTCTTTGAGGTAGATATCCACTGCTTCTGCCTTCTTTTTTGGTGCCAATTCAGCATAGGTATCCATCGTCGTTTTAATCGACTTATGCCCCATTCTTATCTGGAGCTCTTTCCAGTTCGCACCAGCATTCAGCATTAAAGAAGCATGTGTATGACGGAAAAGGTGAAAACCATAGTTTGGTAGTCCCAACTCAGTCAAACGCTTTTTAAGCGTTGCACGTTCATTTCTGTCACACATATAGTTCCCGTAAATTGTCGGGAAAATTAAATCCACAGGTGGTAAATCATGACTCACAAAATAATTACTCATCTCAGCATGAAATGCTTTTAAGTTTTTTAAAACTTGTCTTGGAACAGCCACTCTTCTGTTACCAGAGTCAGTTTTAGCACTATGTTTACAAATCACCTCTCCCTTAATTCCTAGTTTTTTATTTCCAGCTTTCCACATCAGAGTCTTATTTACGATGATTTCATTAGAATCAAAATCAAGATCATGAATTGATAAAGCAAGAAGCTCATTGATTCGAAGCGCAGAAGCTAGTAACGTGTCACAGATAACCTTAAATCTTCGGTTAGCCCGTGTATCAGGAAGAGTATTAAGATAGTTCAACCAAGTAGCTAAATCCTTTCCGTGTAATACCATAATTCTCTCTTTAACCATTTTGGGTTTTGGAGGGATTTTTACAGTTCGAGCAGGATTATGAGAAAGTTCAAAATTCGTAATCCCGTAATCGAAAATATCACTTAGTTTATAAATAACTGCACCGAAATCTTTTGCGTGGCCCTTCTTGGATTTCTTCACGCCAGATTCAACAGACTCCTTAGATTGTTGGGCTAGTTTATTAACCCAAATCTGAATATCTGCAGATTTTATTTCTTCAGGCTTATATTCTCCAAACTTAGGAATCAGATAGGTATCAAGATAACTTCGAACACGGTTGATAGTATTCTGAGAAGTAACCCAGGTCACAAAACTCACAAACCAAGCTTCAGCCAACTCTTTAAAATTACTAACCAACAAGGTTTCTTTTATAGTTGATCCCTTCTCTTCGAACTCTATCCGAGCTTGAATAATTTTTCTATCAAGACTCCGTAACGTTTTAGCTGTTATTGATGATGTAACCTTTTTACCAGTCTTAACATCTACACCAATATATACACCACGTTGCGTATAGCTAACAGTCCCGTTACTCTTGGTAGTTTTAATGACTTTTCGATTGTTGTGAATGATAGTTTCCTTCTGCATAGTAGCCTTTCACGTTCGGATATATAAAAGGCTAAAATAACAACCTCACATTATTCTATGTGATACTACTATTTTAGCACATTTTTTGGAATCACTGTGTTAAATAGTTCAACACATCCTCCATTCTATAGTAGACTGTACGTGTTCCCTCAATTGGTGGTTCTAAGCGTCTAAGCCCTGTCTTTTCCCAATTTTTTAACGTATTTGGTGAAATCTGCAGGAGTGTCAATAATTCTTTTTGTGTACATATTCCGTATCTGGAGTGGCTATCTAGTTTGTTTTGAATTAACGCAACTAAACATTGAAGTAACCTTTCAATTTCGAGTAGTTTCATACTGTCATTAGAATTCAACGTTCCATCTCCTCATTTTTCTTTAGTTTATTATTTTTTTTATGAATTGATTTAGACTTCTCAAGCTCTTCGAGTTGCTTTTCATATTGCATGTACCTACGAGAGTCTAACAATTTAGCAAAAAAGTATGTTTTTTGCACGATAAATTTCAATAGGTGAGGATCATTTGTTCGTGCATAATTTACCAAACTTCCAAACTCAACAAAATTCATTGTATCGATGATATCGATAACTTGTGCTAAAAATTCATCAGAGTTATTTTCAACGATAAACTCTTCAAGATTGAATCCACATCCTGATTCAATATCATTAATGTCGTATTGTGCTTTCTCTGGATTTTCTGCATGTGTAAGATAATGATACATACCTTTAGATGACATGACGATTTGAACATGAGATGGTGTGTTGAGATTAGAAGTTAATAGCTCTGAGACTTGTGAGTAACTTTTCAGTGAGTCGAAGAATAGTACCCCATGTCTATGTGGTTTTTTTAATTCCCCAGTTTTTTCATTTACATCTTTATCATGTACGGGACTAAGTATGTAGGGAATACATAGACTTTCTAGTATTGCTTTATAATTGGTTACAACACTATCTAAATAGATTATAAATGTCCATTTGTTTGAACGTTGATTTTTCATTAATTCTACCTTCGTGATGATTGTTCATTGATCATTGATAGTAATGGGGGACCGTCGTAGTAGGCCCCCATTACATCATAGATTAGGCTGTGAAAAATAGAGTGTTCTTGACTTTCACTACGTGAGTCAAACACTCTATTTTTCATCGTTTAGTGCCAACATACCATAATTGATTTTTTATTCTAGTTGGTGATGAAAAATAGTAATCGCTATTATAATTAGAGATTTCTTCTTTTATATGTGCTTCCATTTCTCTAAATATTTTTTGAGCTTGTTGACTTTTTGGATACTTTAAAAACACAATGATACGATTCTGTTGTACATCGATAGTACATTTGCTTACAGCTTTATTAAACGTTTTAATTGTATAGTTAGACTGAGGATTAATTTTGGAGTTTGTAGATGAATTTTGAATCAATTCGTACTGTCTTAAAAATTGGCGAAGTTTTATTGTTTGCCTTATCGAATGAACATAGTTAAGAATTGAGTCTGTTGCGTATCTTTTCGCCAATTCAATACTGATAATAATGGATAGTAAAATTCCAAATAATAAACTAACAAGAATGACCAGATCAGCAATTAAATATAGATATTTATGTGTTTGTTCAACTGTGTCTGAAGAAAATATTTCTTTGTAAAAAAGATTTGCTAATAGTCGAAAAATAAAATTCAAGATTAGGTAAAAAATACTGTAGATAAATAGATATCGTGTAAGGTTATACGTCTTTTGAAAGAATGTTTTCTGCATTATAGAACCCCTTTTTTAGTGAAGAAAGTAGGGCAAAGTAAGGGTAATACTTGATATGGATGCTCATTGTCAATGATTTGAATTAGGCCTGTACCTTTACCAATTGGGATAACAATACCTTCGGGATTCAGATCTGGAAATAGAAATTGAGTAGTTTTTAGGTTAATGTTACCAATCTGAATGACAACATTCATTTGTTCTCTGACGGAAACAGGAATCGTATTATGATCGAATCGTTGGCTAACCAATAGAAGATGTACACTAGTTGACCTTCCCAGCAAAGCAATTTGTGAAATTAGAGAGAAAAAGGATTCCTTAATAGTTTTATTAACAGATTCTGTTAGGGCTAGTACTTCATCAATTACAATAGTAATGTGTTTAAATTTATGATCTGGATTATCGTAAAGAATTTCTTGACGTTGCTGAATCACACATAGGCATGAACTGAGGCTTTCGTTGATTTCTGATACAAAATCGGATTTGGAACGATTTTTTTGAGGGTGAATAACAGGTAAACTGTGTTCACGTGCCCACCTGGAAGGTGTATCAAATTTGGGATCTACAATGATTAAGTCTGAAAAATTTTTCAATATGCTTAGAAAATATGTTAATGCATACGATTTTCCGGAGCCACTATTACCAGCAATTGCAAATGAGGTGACTTTGTTATAATCCAGAGTTAGATTCTGCATGATAGGAATAATGCTCTCATGTTGAGCCGATGCAAATTGCTCCAGATCAGGAATGATTAATCTTTCAGAAATTCCAATTTTCCATGGGAAAAACAGAGCACGTTGCACATGGATATCATCTGTATCTAGCGCGATAAAATAGGCAGAATTTTGTTTTAGTAATGTATAGCGGGGGTACAGAGTAGCGTTAGCTATCAGGAAAATTTTCTGATAAAGTTCATCATCGATGATATAGCCAGCAGGTAACCTTGGAATAAATTGAAAACCATCTTCCTTAATTTTGATGTCGAAACTATTGGTATAGCTAGTTTCTCCCTGCATGATTGCTCCGAGTCCCATATTGAGACTCTGGAGCAGATACTGGGCAAGTTCCCTATTATTCATCATTTAACCTCTTTAATAGAAGTTGCTCGAAAGTAAACATTGTAGCCTACCTCACATGCTTCCAAGCTTTCAAATGAAACAATTGATAGGTATGGGGGGAGTGTAATTTCGGTGTCAAATTTAACTTGGAATGGAGCAAGTCCCTTTTGAATGAACCAGGCTTTGTATGCATTTACTTCCCCTGTTGGCTGGCCATCTTCAAATTTCATTTGTGGCTCGCATTCTGTGCTGATGCATTGAACTGGTTGCTTCTCGTCGATGTACTGTTTGGCGATTGTAGCTGAGTAACCACCTTTTCTAATTTTTGCTTTCATTTTTTTACTATTTACCTTTCTTTCGGTTGCAGGCTGTGTAGGATTTAGACAATTTGCTCCTTTTTAGTCATGAGCTAGACTCTTGTTAGGTCATAATTTTTTACCTCCTTATCTATAAGGAGAAAAATTTTGAGATTTTGGTAATTTCTATGAAAAAAATTTTAGAAATATTTCCCGAGTTCTTCGTTTAAGAAATTGAGAGTAGCTTCGTAATGCTTTTGAATAGTTTTGTGACTCTTAAAAGAAGTTTCTTTAGTCAGTTGAGTAGCAGAAGTCCCATGGAGCACGATCTCTAATAAAATATGAAGTTCCTCTTCTGGGAGTTTAGATAGAGCATTGAATAGGAGCTCATTTCGCTCTTTAATAAGTAAATGTTCAATGGGGTTATAGGTGTTATCTGGATATAAATCTATTAATTCGATGTTTCTACCTTTATTCGAAAGGACTGCATCTAAACTTGTCACTCCGTAATAACGTTCTTTGCGTTCAAGGTTATCCATTGCTTGACTGAGCAGTTTATCAACTTCGCTCCAATTGTCACTCTTAACAGCATTTGCAATCTTGCGTTCACGTTTATCTTCGACTTTGTTAGTCATAAAGTTTCCTTTCCGTCCTAGGACGGAACAGAAACACAGTCGTTTGCCGAATTGAGTATGAAAAAATGCACACCAAAGAAACGGCGAAACAGTTGACACGGTCTACACCTAATGGTGTGACTATGTTCTGAGTTTCAATCCGTCCTTTGATGCGCATCAATCTAGGACTATAAAAATGATTTAGTCAAGATTTTCATCTTATGCTTACATTGTAGTTGATAATAACGACTTTTCCCATGACCTGCCAGTTCATGGTGTTTAGGACTGCCCTTAAGGGATTCATACAGGCTAGAGGTCAAAATATGGCTAATTATTTGATAAAACATGAACTTCTAGTTCATAAAACACGTAACTTTTTTTCAAAAACTTTTTTCACGTGATATAATAGTGATAAGAATTATTTGATTAGGAGAAACGATGTGATAGAGTCTAATAACACAGTACAGCACACCATAGAAGGTAGTCTCTACCTTTTTTCAACATGCAAAAAAACACCTTCACTGACTAAGAATGGAGGTGATTTTTAATGGCCAAAAAAATAGTTTCTAAAGAGACGACCCTAGAGCAGATTCTTTTTAATTGCCGTAATGCTTTGCGTGGAGCAGGCGGAACAGAAAAAAATCGTGATGCTGTTATTGGTTTGGTCTTTATAAAGTTTGCTAGCGATAAATTTGAAAATCGTCGTCAGGAAATTAGTCGTGAATATGCTAACAAACCTGAACTGGTGAAGATTTTAGCCGAGAAGAAAGACTCGTATACGTCGCAAAACGTATTCTATCTTGAACCAGAGAGTCGCTGGTCTTATCTTGTTCAAGAATCAAGCTCCAATGATATAGCTATTAAAATTGATACAGCTATGGCAACAATTGAAAAGGATAATCCCTCTCTAGAAGGTGCTCTTTTATCAAATTTTTATGCTGGTTTAGGTGCTGAGATTAGAACTTTAAAGAACTTGATTGATGAAATCAATAAGATTGACCAAAACAAGTTCCGTGAAGAAGACTTAATTGGACGAGTCTATGAATACTTCATGCAATCTTATGCAGTTGCGAGTACCAAAGAAGAGGGGGAGTTTTATACCCCACCTTCAGCAGTTAAATTGATTGCAGAACTGATTGAGCCATATTCTGGAAGAGTTTACGACCCAGCCTGTGGTTCAGGGGGAATGTTTGTTCAGTCTATGAAGTTTATCGAACAACATCATGGAAATAAGAAAAATATTTCTATCATTGGTCAAGAAAAGAACCCTGACACCCGTCGCTTGGCAAAAATGAACCTTGCGATTCGAGGGATTTCATATAATCTTGGGAATAAGCCTTATGGCGAAAGTTCAACTTTTACTGATGATCAGCATAAGGACATGAAGGTTGATTATATCATGGCTAATCCACCTTTTAACTTGAAGGATTGGCGTGGGGAAATGGAATTGCTAAATGATGCTCGTTGGGAAGGTTATAAAATTCCACCTGCTTCCAATGCCAACTATGCTTGGATTTTGCACATGTTGTCTAAATTAGACGTGATGGATGGGATTGCAGGATTTCTTCTGGCAAACGGTGCTTTGAATGCAGATGGTGTTGAGTATGAAATCCGTAAACAGCTCATCGAAAATGATAAAGTAGAGGCTATTATCGTCTTGCCTCGTGATATGTTTTACACCGTGGATTTGTCATGTACTCTTTGGATAATTAACAATAATAAAAAAAGTAGCAAAAAAAACGGTAGAGTACTACGAAATCGAGAAGAAGAGATTCTATTTTGTGATTTAAGACAATGGAATCAGAATATTGCACAATATACTATTCCTGGTTCAAAAACAACTCGTAAGAAAAAAGTAATCTTGACAGATGAACAAATTTCTAAAGTAAAATCGATTTATCAATCGTGGCAAACAGGCGAGGGTTATGAAGATGTAGCTGAATTATGCAAATCAGCAAGTCTTGAGGAGATTCGCGAAGCTAACTACTCACTTGCACCTTCAAAATATGTTGAATTTATTGACCATGACCTAGAAATTGATTATGAGAAAGAAATGGCTCGTATTCAAGCTGAAATGAAAGAAGTTTTGATGCTAGAAAAAGCCTCGCAAGCTAGCCTAGAAGAAGCCTTTAAGGGGATAGGGTATGAAGTATAAGTTGTTAAGGTTGATAGAGCCAATAGATGACAGGAATTCTGATGAAGAATATAGTTTATCAGATGTAAAGGGTATCTCTATTCAAAAAGTTTTTATAGAGACGAAAGCGAAAATGGATGGTGTGTCATTGAAACCGTATAAATTAGTCAAACCTGATTCGTTTGCTTATGTTACAGTCACATCACGAAATGGAGAGAAAATCACCCTTGCCTATAACGATACGGAGGATACCTACATTGTTTCGTCATCATATATTGTTTTTAAGGTAAAAGAACCAGAATTATTGTCCTCAGAATTCCTTTTTATGTACTTCAATCGTCCAGGGTTTGACCGTTTTGCACGTTACAATTCATGGGGTTCAGCACGTGAAACTTTCTCATGGGATGATATGTGTGATATTGAAATTGACCTTCCACCTCTATATATTCAAGAAAAGTATGTGGCAATTTATAAAGCCATGCTAGCCAATCAAAAAGCCTATGAGAACGGCTTGGAAGATTTGAAACTTACTTGCGACGGTTATTTTGATAAATTAAAGAAAGACCGTTCGTTGTATAAGAAGCTAGGTAATTTTATTGAAAAAAATGAGTTACGTAACATTGATAAAAAATTGAATAAAGAACATGTGAGAGGGATTTCTAATAAGAAGGAGTTTATTCTCACAAAAGCAGATATATCTAAAACTGACCTGTCAAAATTTTTGGTTATTCCTGAAAATTTCTTCGCATATAATAGTCGAACTGATGGACGGGATATGTTAGTGCTAGCTATAAATAAACTTGATGAACCAGTAATTGTCACATGGAACTATAATTCATTCAATATAATAGACAATAAGCTTAAGGAACTCAATCCAGACTTCTTATTTGCCTTTTTCAAAAGAGCAGAATTTGATAGATTAGTGAGATTTATGTCTTGGGGTTCATCTCAGGAACTGTTTTCATGGGACAGCTTATGCGATGTTAAAATCCCAGTGCCTAATATAGAAATCCAAAATTCTATTGCTCAATTATATAACGTTTATCTTGAGCGCAAACAAATCAATGAAAGACTTAAACAGCAGATTAAGGATATTTGTCCTATTTTGATTGCTGGAGCGATAAAGGAGGCGAATGCTAATGCCTAAATTTACCGAAGCTCAACTTGAAGAAGCCATTATTGAGCTATTTCAAGAACAGGGGTATGACTATATCAATGGTGATAAACTTCATCGCAAGTATGATGATATTCTACTTGAAGAAGATATGAGGGAGTTTCTGGACTATCGCTACTCAAATCTAACCGCTACAGAACTAGAAAAGGTCATCAATAAAATTAAGTATGTACCTAACGCTCCGCTTTATGTGGAGAACCGTGAAGCGTTTTATCTAGTAAATGAGGGATTTAACCTTGTTCGTGATGACTCAGCGCTAGCACTGATTCATATTGAATATATTGATTTTGAGAACCCAGAAAATAACATTTTTAAAGTCGTTAATCAATATACTGTTCAAGATGTACGTGAGCGCCGACCAGATCTGATTCTCTTTATCAATGGGATTCCTGTTGCCATTTTTGAGTTCAAAACAGCTATTCAGGAGACGACAACCGTCTATAATGCCTGGAAGCAAATTACCATTCGCTATAATAGGGATATTCCTTCGCTGATGAAGTATGCTTTCTTGTCAGTTATTTCTGATGGAGCTAATACCAAGTTGGGTTCTATCTTTACTCCTTATGAATACTACTATTCATGGAATAAGGCAAATGATGATGAGAAGGTATCTAACGGTATCTCTGCTCTTTTGACCATGATTCATGGAGCTTTTGCCAAAGATAGAGTGGTGGCTATTTTACGAGATTTCATCTACTATCCTGATTCTGATAAGAAGGATACAGCTATCGTGACACGCTATCCTCAGTTTTTTGCAGCTAACAAAATGTTGGAGAATATCAAGTTGCATTTGAAACCTCATGGAGACGGTAAGGGAGGTACTTACTTCGGTGCAACTGGTTCAGGTAAGACCAACACCATGCTTTTCTTGTCACGCTTGCTGGCAACACATGACCGAGAGACCTTTAAATCTCCGACAGTAGTTATATTAGTTGACCGTGAAGACCTAAGCGACCAAACCAGTAAACTTTTTGAAGGTTCAAAACGCTACTTGAAAACAGAAAAGGTCAAAACGATTGGTAGTCGTGCTGAACTTAAGCAAGAGCTATCTGTCAATGAAAGTGGAGGTGTTTACATTACCACGATTCAAAAATTTGAAGAGGCAACAGGATTGCTTTCAGAACGGACAAACATTATCTGTATTTCAGATGAGGCACATCGTACACAGACCAATGTTGGTTCTAAACTGAAGTATACAGATGTTGGTGTTGAAACTTCTTACGGATTTGCCAAGTATTTAAGAGATTCATTCCCAAATGCGACTTATGCTGGTTTCACAGGGACACCGATTGATGAAACGATACATGTTTTTGGTGAAGTTGTTGAATCTTACACGATGAAAGAATCAACAGATGATGGTATTACTGTTCGTATCTCCTATGAACCACGCTTGGCACGTGTTATCACGAATAAGGAACAGGTTGCTGAAATTGACAACTACTACAAAGAAGTTGAGGAGCAGGGTGCTAATATTGAGCAGATAGAGGCAAGTAAACGTACCATGTCTAAGGTGACACAAATTTTAAACCACCCAGACCGTATCCGAAAAGTAGCTATCGATATTGTTGAACATTATGAAAAGGTGGTTAGTGAAAAGCCTGAGATTGTTCAAAAAGCTATGATTGTCTGTTCGAATCGTGAGCATGCCTTTAACGTCTATCAAGCTCTAAAATCAGTTCGCTCAGACTGGTTTATCGCAAAGAAAACGTACCGTGATGACTTATCAAAGCAAGAACTAGAAAAGTTAGAATCTCTTCCTAAAGTCAACATAGTTGCAACTCGTAGCCAAGATGATGTCAAGGAGATGTATGAATTATTAGGAGATGCTAAACACCGTAAGATGTTAGACGCTCAATTTAAAAACAATGATTCAAACTTTCAAATTGTTATTGTGGTGGATATGTGGATTACTGGGTTTGATGTACCATCTCTTGCCGTCATGTATATTGATAAACCCCTTCAAAAGCATACCCTTATTCAGACGATTTCCCGTGTAAATCGTGTCTTTGAAGGGAAAGACCATGGTTTGGTAGTTGACTATATCGGAATCAAGCGAGCCATGTTAGAAGCCATCAAAACCTATGGTGGTGAGCAAGAAAGTCCGATTGATGAACTGGAGATTACCTTGAAGATTTTTAGAAATCAGTTGAGTTTAATTGATGAATTGCTGGTTAATTTTGATGCTTCAGACTTCTATCATGGTACGCCTGCAGAGAGATTGCTTTGCCTTAACAGAGGGGCAGAGTACGTCCAAAGACTTCACGACATGGAAGTACGTTTTATGTACCTGTCACGTCGAATGAAGTCTGCTTATGAGATTGTGTTTCCTTCTGGAGAGCTCACAGATGAGGAAACGGAGAAAGCTCAATTTTACATGGCAATTCGGTCAATTATTTATAAACAGACCAAAGGCAATGCACCAGATGCTGAGATGATGAACAAGCATGTTCAACAAATGATTGAGGACGCGATAGCTTCAACTGGTGTAGAGGATATTGTTAATAATGATAAGCAAGAGTTATTTGATGAAAGTTTCCTAGATGAACTTGATGCTTTAGAAATGCCAATCACTAAATTTAATGCTCTGCTTAGGCTGTTAAAACGTGCCATTGACCAGTACGGAGGAACCAACAAGGTTAAAGCTATTGAATTTTCAGAGAGACTAGATAGGGTTGTCGAAGCCTATAATAATAGAGATAGCCAAATCTTTGTATCTGAAGTGACGGCAGACTTTATCAATAGTCTTTCAGATGAAATCATGAAGATTTTGAAAGACCTTCAAATTGATATGGATTCTTTCAAAGATTTAGGGATATCATATGAAGAAAAAGCCTTCTATGATATCCTTATCAAGGTTCGTGACGAACATGAGTTTGAATATGCTGATGACAAATGTGTTGATTTGGCTAAAGCTATTAAAGAGTTAGTTGATGATAAAGCACGGTATACAGACTGGTCAAGTCGTGAAGATATTAAGAGTCAGTTGAACATGGATTTAACAATCTTACTATACGAAAATGGCTATCCACCGCAATGGAATGATGAAATCTTTGAACAAGTGCTTGGACAAGCTGAGAACTTCAAAAAGACCACAAACTGATACCTCGGAGGATATATGGCTTCAATTTCAAAATATGTAGAAGAGTATTACTTTGATGAGGTATCTAGAGCAGGAATTAATTATTTCTTACAGAATGTTATTGATTTAGGAGTTTCAGATGGTGAGCTAACAGAGACGATTACTGTTGAGTACAGTGAAATAAAAAATGTTTATGCTGGGAAGAGAGAAGATGATTTAATAGATATCGATGTTATATTGACCATTTTTGCAGAAGTTTCCTATCTTACTGACTTTGATTCAATTGATACTAAGAAACAGATTAGTTGGTTACGTATTTCATGTAGTGCACGTGTATATGATGGACTTAAAGATTTTCAAATCCAAGCTGTTACTCCATACAAGAGGGGGAGTTTGAGTCTTTTCGAACATCCTTTGACTGATGAATTAGTACCATTTTTATGGAAAGATAAGTTAGAAGATACAGCAGAAGCAATTTTGACGTTGTATTATCCAGAAGTACTTCAGACCCCCATGAAAATTAATCCATATACTCTAGCTAAAATATTAGGATTAAGGATTGAGTTTAGAGAAATTACCCATGACACTTCTATTTTTGGAAGGATTTATTTTGAGAATGACACGAAGCAAGGAATATCTGAGAGGACTATCGTTATTGATAGTAATCTAGGAGCAATTAGACCACCAGGGACTATCAATAATACTATTATTCATGAATGTTTGCATTGGATTTTACACCGATATTCAGTGGAATTGGAGAAGGGTTCTGCTGATATCATAGCACAGATTTCAACAACTGAGGAAGTCGTTGAAACTGATTGGATGGAGTGGCAAGTATGTAGTCTCGCTCCAAAAATTATGATGCCTAAAGACATGGCTAAACAATTTCTCAAAGTGAAATTTGCTGAGTTAAAAGCAACCAGACAGGTTAAGTCAAAGATAGATGTCATTGAAGATTTAATTAAAGCCACAGCGAATTATTTTGGAGTGACTATTATAGCAGCTCAAAAACGCTTGGCAGAATTCGGGATAGAAGAGGCTAGAGGAGTATTTAATTATGTTGATGGTCGCTATGTTCCAGCCCATTCTTGGCAAGAAGGTTTTCTAGGAGTTGACCAAACATTTTCAATAGGGCTAAAGGATTTGTCAAAATTACTTTTCGAACATCAATCCGTTAAAAATAGATTAACAGAAGGTGGGCTAATCTATATTGACTCTCATATTTGTTTGAACGAACCAAAATATGTAGTTTTATCTGAAGATGATATTCCTAAGATGACCTACTATGCTCGAACACATATGGATGAGTGTTGTCTTGTTTTTGAAAAAATAAATCATAATCAAAGCTCTTCAAGAGTAACATTTATCAATGTTTTGAATAATTCAGCTGAACTGAGTATCACTCCATCTTTCAAGTATCCAGCTAATGATAGGAATTTAGATATAGAGTCTAGAGCGCGGTTACTAAGTGAATTAAGTTCGGAGTTGAGTCAAGCCTTAAGGGAATTACCGTATGATTTTGGTAGTGCGTTAAATTATCTAAGGAAATATCGAAAATTGACCAATCAGTCTCTATCGGACTTATCCCTATTATCTGTAGAATATATTTCTAAACTTCAAAACAATCATATCAAAGAACCGTCTGTTCAAACTGTTGTAGCGTTATGTATAGCCATGTCACTTCATTTTCAACTGAGTGATGAATTATTAAAGCGGGCTGGTAGAAGTTTGCGCTCATTGTCTACGGATGAAGATATGCTCTATAATCTTATGATTTTGAGTTCTTCCGACTATACTGTGGAGGATTGTAATCAAATATTACTTGAAAACAATTTACCACCATTGACTATAAAAAAAGATTCTAGCATTTAAGCTAGAGTCTTTTGTATGTCCAAATTTCTCAGTTTAGAAATCTCCTAATGTAGCTAGTCGAACTCTCAACCTTCTTTTAACCACAAATCAAGAAATTATCTTGTACTGAATGGAACAATGAGAAAAATTATGTGATGTACTTGAATGTAATCTAGATGACATTTTAAATATGAATTAAACGAGAAGAGAATTTTATCCTTATGTTATAATTAAATATGAAAGGATTTCGTATATGGTAGTTATTTTGTCATTAATGGAAAATCTATTAGTAGAGCAACTAGGAAATTACTTTAATGGACTTATAGGTAAAATAAAATTAAGATTCGTTATAAAAAGGCTAAAGAACGAAGTTGAAGTGTTAATATTAAAGCAATATGGAGACAGGGAATATTATCTAGATTTTGATAGATTTTTAATTGAACAGAATGTTCTTGAAAAAATAATAAAAAATTTTCTTAACCAAGATGTTTTACAATCGAAAACAATAAATCAATCAGTAGATTTTTACATGAATTTATTTGTTGAAAAATACCCTAAGTATAAATTATATAATATTGAGTTAAAGCAGATTATTCAAAAATATTTTGAAATCATATTTAAACAACTTAATAAAATAAGCACCGCGGAATCACAGGTACTATGTCGGACTATTAAGGAAATTGTTGATGGTATAGAAAGGCAGTTGCAGTACTTAACAGATATAGTGGATGATAATAATTCATTATTAAAACAGATTGTAAGTGGAAATTTTAGAACACGCTCCTATATTAAAACCCTATTAACAACATCAGGTGATTCATCTGTTCAGTCCGACTATTTTGAACGTTATCTATTTCAAGATAGAGAAGGGGGTAAAGAGAGAGATTCATTAGATATCCTTTTACAACATCATAAAGTTGTATTAATTGGAGAAGCAGGATTTGGAAAAACTTTTGAAACCTTTAAGCTTATAAATCAATTATGTGCAAAATATTCTGATTATCAACTAATTCCTATTTATATTCCATTAATAGAGTATGAGGATGGTTTAGTAACATTATTCGATATTATTCAGTCGAAAATAGCCCCTTTCTGTGAAGGAAATTCTAAAGGAGCTATTAATCAACTATTTGTTAATAATAAATTGGCATTGTTCTTCGACGGCATTGATGATATTATTGATGAGAAAAAGAGATTGAAATTTTTTTCTGAAGCAAATCAATTAATGATACAATATAATCAAAATTTTTTCTTTTTCACAACACGAGATAATCGATATAGGCATGAGCTTGGAGAAGAAAAGAGTTTCTTTCTAACAAACCTTTCCGATAGTATAATTCAAAGTGGTTTAATTAGACTTTGGGGGTATAGCAAGCTTTCTAAAGCGTATCTTGAACTGTTTAGGAACCCTTTATTGTATAAAATTGGTAAGACTATTCTGATTGATAGACAGAATAAAGAGTTACTTAATAGAACCCAAATTTTTACAGAGTATTTCGAAAAGAATTATCGCTACAAAAATAGTTATTCAGAATTATCCCTGCATGAAACATTAAATCTTTTTGGCAAATTTTCTTATGAGAATTTTAATCAATCTAGTTTTACATACAGTGAAGTAGATAAAATAATAAGTGCTTATCCAGTTTCTACACCAAATAAAAGAAATCTAATTGATTATTTTATAAATTTTGGAATTTTTTGTACTTCAGATAGAATTACTTTTTCTCATAAGCTATTTAAGGAGTTTTGTGCTGCATACTATATTACAAATAACCTAATAGTTTCATCAGATACAGCACTTCTCGAAAAACTTATCCATAATGAAGAATGGCGGGAAGTAGTCATTTTTATCTCTGGATTATTTTCAACCATTGAAGAACAGGATAAATTTTTAGATTTTGTTCTACAACATAACTTTCCTCTCTATGTTGAATGTGTTAACTCTAAAAATGATTTATTGAGTAGTGATGGGATTACAGATTTCTCTAAGGAAGATAATGTAGAAAGAATATTATCAGAGATTCACAAAACCTATAAATTTATAGTAGAAAACTATTTCTCCCCTATATCAGAGCAATTTGAACCATTTATCACGGAAAATCATAAATTGAAATCTAAAATAGGAATTGCTGGAGGTATGGTAGAAAACACCCTTTATTATTGGTTTGATATCGTGGATAAAGATGTTCCAGACGTAAAAATTGTCAGCGCTGAATTGTTGAGTCAAGCGAGTCAAGAATATCAGGCTACTATCTTTTTAAAAACGACTCGAATGGTTCAGCGTAGTACAAACTTAGAATTATCAGGCCTTGTCGGAGATAGTGGTAGAAAAATAGCAATAGATATTATTAAAAACAATCTGAAAACTATTTTAGAAAAGAAATCATTACCTGCAAGTAATTATATTTTATGTGAACTTTTGAAAGAAATAAAAAATAAATTATCTTGGCTTAAAGATATTGATGAAATCCCTTTGATGAGTAAAGAGGTTAGAAAAAGGATAGATGAAGCCCTTGAAGATTGTCCGGAAGTTTTAAGCTATACAACATCGGAAGGAGTAGAATTGTTTAGTTTAAATAAATTGCTATCTATTTTACTACATTCTGGTGTGGATTATAGGAGTTCTATCATACCTGGTCGTGATAGAGAATATTCAGAATCAAATGGCTTAACAATAAACTTATATTCTACGAAAAGAAAAATAGAAATAGTTGAAACATTTTTTAATTTCGCTGAAGTGAGTTATCTGGAAATGGTGAAATATAACTTTCCTAAAATTTATAGATATTTTTCAAAGTTTCAAGATATGCCGTACAAATTACTTATCACTTACAAAGATGATGAAAGTAATTCGTGGATAGGATATTATCACGTAGCATATTCAGGAGATAAAAATTTAGTTGAAGTATCTCATAGTGATTCGTTTAAGAATTATGAAGAAGCATATGATGAAATAATACAAAGTTACAGTTTGTTAAATAGAGTTCCTAAAGATATTTCTACTCATGAGAGTACTTTCTCAAATCTTTTATTCTCAAGAAATATTAGTAAAAATACTCCATTAAGTGATTATGTCCATAAAGAGATAAAGAACAGTTTAGAGGAGATTTTTGGAAAAATCTGAAGTGTTTTTGAAGAGAGACTTATTAATCAATGAGGTTTCTAGTGTCTTGAAAGAGGATATCTATGCATTATTATCTTTTGCTGTAGGGCTTTCGTACTATGGTTTGCCCCATTTTATAGGCTTTTCCAGAATTTCTACGTTTATAATAATCTTCATTTTAGATTTTATTATTAGGATGATTATTATTCGATTTAGATTATCTTTACCAAATATGGAGTACAAAGATAGAGGAAAGTATTTAATTAATCGTAGGAATGTTGATTAGACACTAAATGAAAGAAGTTAATAAAGTAGTCATTAACATTCTAAAACGCATAATATCAGGTGTGTCAAAAACTTGGTATTATGCGTTTTATATTGAAATCATTTGATTAATTTTCTACAGAGATTGAATATCACTAATCCATTCTTTTTAGATTCAAAAGAGCAAGCATTTTAAATGATTTTAATTTGGGAAAACATTTAATAATTTTGAATGGGTTAATACTCCATTGTAATAGTAACCGTTTTTATCAATTTTAGCAACAAATGCTAACTTAGCAGAAACAGCTTTATTCCTAGAATTTTCTAATTGTAGTTCTTTTTCGTTGGGAATGAATCTTAATTTTTCTTCTAAGAAAACAAAAATTTTTTTCGGTATTTTTAGGCTACAGAGGTATTTATTGCTTTCATCATCACGAAAAATTCTTAAATAAAAATCATTAAATTTGTTTTTTACAAGAAATAATTTACATTTTCCATAGTACATTACTAGGTAGTCTTTTTCTTCCATTTCCCTTAATTGTAATGATCTTCTAGGTAAATATTTTCTAATGATAGTTTTATTTGAATCTGTATTTTTACAAGGACAATATTCGTTAGCGTTTTGAATTGAATTTTGATTTAAAAGTGTGATAGGACTTGAAGGAGCATCTTCCAGGATACGTTCTAACATACGTTCAGCTGAGGTAGGATTAATTGATTCGTAGAAAATTTGTAGTTCTTTTTTGCTTGCTACTGATAGTAGATACTCGCATGTTTTGTCATGAGTTGATTTTGGATATGCTGACAAGAAAATTCCATTGTTATTTTCTTTTATAGCTAGTTGTACCTTGTGACAATCAGGGCAAAGTAGCTTGCCTTTGTACTTTTCTCTTGTATGAAACTTGTCTTGATAAAACTCTGTTTCTAGTTCATGGAGCTCTAGGTAATGTTTGTTGTAAAGACAACATTGGTATTTATTTGTTTCAGACATAGTAATTCCTTTCTATTTGTATATCAGTAGTATACTTATGTTTATTATTGTTATTGTTGTTAATGTTACAGGAAATCCAAAGAACTAGAAGGGGACTAATTAGTGGAAGTTAAAAATTAAAATTAAAAAGGCTCTAGCCAATATGACTAGAGCCTTTTCTATATATCCGAACATCTAATTTATTTCACAAAAAATGTAGTCAAAAATGTAGTCATTCGGTTGATTTTTATTGCAATACATTGAAATTTGAAAATTCAAGAATTGCATTAAATCAAGGTTTTTCCGTTTCTACTGAAACGTAATGACCTATTATTTAACTTCTGTAAGAGTTAAATAATTTCTATTTTAGCTGTTAGAAACGTTGGTACATCAATGTTTCTAGAATGCTACCTAATAAAAGGTAGAGTGAATGGTAGAGTAGTTATTGCGTTAGCTCAGCAATCTTTTCAAGATAAATCCCCACAGCTTCTAACTTTCGTTGTGGTGCTAATTCAGCGTAAGTATCCATTGTAGTTGAAATTGATTTATGTCCCATTCTGACTTGAAGTTCTTTCCAATTTGTGCCAGCGTTGAGCAACATTGAAGCATGAGTATGTCGGAACAAATGGAAACCATAGTTTGGTAATCCAAGACCTACTAACCTTTTCTTAAGAGTTGTTCTCTCGTTTCTATCACACATATAGTTGCCATAGATTGTAGGGAAAATCAGTTTTGTTCTATGTCTGTTGTGCAATTCAAGATACAAGTTCATTTCGTGGTGGAAATCTCTGAGTTTTTCTATTATGGGGAGAGGGACAGGGACAGAGCGATTTCCTGCATCAGTTTTTGGTGTAGCTTTACAGATAACTTCCCCTTTTGTCCCATCTTTTTTATTTGCGGTTTTCCACATCAATGTTTTACTGACATTAATAGAAGAATTTTCAAAATCTAGGTCATCAATCGTCAACGCAAGTAGTTCATTTATTCGCAAAGCGGAGGCTAATAAAGTATTACAAATTAACTTAAATCTACGATTGGCTCTATTGTTATCTAAACTTTCAAGATAATTAAGCCATATTACAAGACTATCATCATGTAATACCATGATGCGTTGCTTATTTGATTTTGGCTTAGGTGGTATCTTAACAGAGCTAACAGGATTAGTGATTAGTCCATAGTTTGTAATTCCATAGTCAAAAATATCTTTCAACTTATGGATAACAGCACCAAAATCTTTAGCACTACCTTTATCAGCACGCTTTATACCAGATTCAATGGACTCTTTTGATTTCTTTGCCAAACCATTTAACCAAAGCTGGATATCCGCAGATTCAATTTTATCTGGTTTGTAATCTCCAAATTTAGGGATAATATAATTATCAAGATAACCTCTTACTCTGTTCAGAGTATTATGTGAGTTGACCCAGGTCTTATATGATTTAAACCATTCTTCAGCTAAATCTTCCAGTGTATCAATGACGATAACTTTTTCTCGTGTTGAGCCATTTTTTTCAAATTCTAGTCGTGCTTGAATGATTGCTCTATCTAACTGTTTTAGTGTCTTAGCTGTAATGGTAGTAGTGACTTGCTTACCAGTTTTGATATCTTTTCCCAGAAATGCCCCCTTCAAAGTGTATGAGATGGACTTATCTTTTTTGATTTTTTTAATGACTTTTTTGCCATTATGAATAATTGTTTCAGTTTCCATATTTGCCTTTCTTCATGGATATTGAAGTAGGCTAAAATAGTTACCACTCTTTCTTTTAGATAGAACTATTTTAGCAAAAATTTTCAGAATTAGGATTGTAAAAAGTTGATAATATCATCTAGTAGATAGAAGACGGTTCGAGTTCCCTCTATAGGAGGTTCTAATCTTTTTAATCCTTTTTGTTCCCAAGTTTTTAATGTGTTTGGGGAGATATTTAGCTGTTTTAGCAATTCTCGCTGTTGTATTATCTTTAGTGGTATGTTCTGTTCTTTGATTTGAATGAGTTTGATAAGTGTTTGCAATAGTTGTTCAATTTGTTCTAATTTTTCGTTATTCATTATTCTCTTTCTCCTCTGTGTTTGAATTATGGAGTCGATTAGGATTGTATCTTCGTGAATCTAGGTATTTGGCGAAGAAATATGTACGTTCAATAATGAGTCCTAATAAATTGGTATTGTTTGCTCGGGCATACCAGACCAATTCTTCAAATTCGGTAAAGTCGTTCTCTTCGATAATATCAACTACTTCATGTATAAAATCCGAGGAGTTCATCTCCATCAAGAATTTTTCTAAATTAAAGCCACAACCGACTTCAATATCCTCAATGTTGTAGGGGGTCTTATCTGGATTTTCCGCATGGGTAAAGTAGTCAAATAAACCAGTGGGAGACATAACTACCTCCACATGTGCTGGACCGTTTAGTTTGTCACTGATGATATTTGATACTTGTGAATAGCTTTTCAGTGAATCAAAGAAGAAAGCACCGTGTTTGTGCGATTTCTTGAACTCTCCCGTCTGTCTATTAATATCCTTATCGTGCCAAGGACTAAGAATAAACGGAATATGGAGTTCCTCTAATATATTCAAGTAGTTCTCTGGTGCGCTTTCCTCGTAGAAGAGAAACGTCCATTTGGTTGAGCGCTGTTCTTTTGCCATAGGCAGTTACCTCATTTCTTTTGGGTTCTATTACTAAGGAGAAATGACAGGTCGTATGCAAAGTTTTTTTGAAAAAATTGAATTTTTTGTGATTATTGATTATTGACCTATTGGGGGTCGTAGTAACCCCAATAGGTCATGATAGAAAAGAATATAAAAAGGGGCTGTCTGGCTTTTGCTTAACGCAAGCCACAGCCCCAAGGGATTAACGTTTTTGTCCAGTGAACCACAATTGGTTACGAACTCGAATAGGAGAGGAGAAATAATAGTCTGCGTGTTGGCTGACGATTTCTTCTTTTAATTGTGCTTCCATCTCTTTTAGGATTTTTTGCCCTTGTTGGTCTCTAGGGACTTTTAGAAAAATAGTGATGGTATCTTTTCGTATATCTACAATACACTTGCGAACAGCTCGGTTAAATCCTTTATGGATTGGATTGATGGTGGTAACGGTCTGGTGTTCAAGGTTGCTTATCTTCTGTACTCGTTCACGCTGAAACAGGAAGTGTCGCAACAGGAAAGTGTGATAGACAGATTGGATATAGTTCCGAAGACTATCTGTTTTCAACCGTTGTATTATCTCTAATCCAGTCAATAGTAAGGTAAGTAGTAGTGAAATAAGAGCGAATTTGTGACTTACAGAACTAATGGTATCAGTAATGTTTTTAACTGAATCTAGGTTGACAAATGAGATGTTGGCTAATTGGACGGAAAGAAAATTGAATAGCCAGCCGAAGACAGAGCAGATAGGAGTAGAGAGAACCAAATATAGTATAAGATTGAAACTTCTTATAAAGTAGTTTTTTGTGGTCATAGGATACCTCGCTTAGTGTAGTAGGTTGGACAGAGTAGGGGCAGAACTTGGTAGGGGTGTTCATTGTCGATAACTTGGATGATACCTGTACCATGTCCTGTTGGAATGACAATCCCCTCTGGATCGAGGTCAGGAAATAAAAATTGAGTAGTTTTCTGATTGATATTTCCAATTTGTAACAATACGTTTAGCTGTTCCCTTACTGAAATTGGGATAGTATTGTGGTCAAAACGCTGACTTACTAAAAATAGATGGATTTTGGTAGCACGTCCTAACAAGGCAATCTGTGAGAGTAAGGAGAAAAATGCTTCTTTGATATTCTTATTGACTCCCTCTGATAGAGCTAGGACTTCATCAATAACAATAGTTAGATGGGTAAATTGATGGTTGGGATTATCATACAAGATAGCTTGTCGTTTTTGAATGAGATTTGCACATTGACTTAATTGTTCGTTGACCTGTGATACAAAATCAGATTTTGAACGGTTTTCGACAGGGTGGATAACGGAAATATGATTTTCTCTTGCCCAACGACTTGGGGTATCAAATTTCGGGTCAATGATAATCAAGTCAGACATATGCTTCAGTACACTCAAGAAGTAAGTGAGAGCATACGATTTCCCAGAACCTGAATTTCCAGCAATAGCCCAGTGATTGACCTTGTCTAAATTTAGTTCAAAGTGCTTCATGATAGGGATTTTCCCATGTGGCAATCTGGCTGAAAACTTATCCAAATCAGGAATCGCTAAACGTTCTGAAATCCCTCTTTTCCAAGGGAAGAATAAACCACGTTGAATGTGTAAGTCATCTGTGTCTAGAGGGACAAAATAGGTAGCATTTTGTTTTAGAAGCGTATATTGTGGGTAAAGTGAAGCATTGGCAATCAGAAAGATTTTCTTGTATAAGTCGTCATCGAGGATATAAGCGCACGGTAGGCGAGGGACAAAGACAAAGCCGTCTTCTTGAATAATGACGTTAAAAGAATTAGTATAGCTGGTTTCCCCCTGCATTAAAGCCCCTAGAGCCATGTTTAGGCTCTGGAGCAGGTAAGATTGCAGGAAAGATTGGTTCAGCACATCACGAGATTGTGAGGTCATTACCGAACCTCCTTGATACCATTTGCTTTGAAGTAAACGTTATATTTTACTTCGCAGGCTTGTAGGGTGTCAAATTGAATCATGGATTGAAACGCTGGAAGCTCAATCGTATCTTCGAATTTTACTTGGAAAGGGTCTTGCCCTTCCTGTACAAACCATGCTTTATAGGCTACGATTTCTCCTGTTGGTTTTCCTTCTTCAAACCGTTGTTGTGGTTCAAGTTCGGTACTAAGTGAGTAAATCGGTTGTTTTTGACTGATAATTTTATCAGCCAATGTAGTTGTATAACCACCTTTTGTTGTTTTCATTTTAAACGCCATAGGGTTGTTCCTCCTTTATTATTGAGAAATAATACGAATGAGACTTGCTCGGTTTTGGTCGTGAGCTGGACGTAGTTGCTCTAGTTATGTATCACCTCCTTATTACTAAGGAGAATGAGACAACCAAACGCAAAGTTATTTGTTAAATTTTTAATTTTTTTATAAAAAATCCAGTGACAGAGACACTGGATTTGAGGTATTAGCGATAACTTTTTAATAAAGGAGCTAATTTTTTTAGTGCTTTACAATAATGAGATTTGACAGTTACATCACTCATTTTCTTGTAATGTTCAGTGATATAGCGAGCCGTTTCTTTATAGCTTGAACCTTGTTCCGCTATCATTTCAACAATCTTACTGTCAATTTCTGATAGGGATGCTTTAGCTTCACGAATAGCTTGTCTTAACTCCGCTAGGATTAAAGCTTCTTCGGGATTCAAATCAGAACTTGCAACTACTTCATAGCGTTCACGTCGTTTACCGTCATTACGAGATATGCTTTCTTCCATACTTCGTTTATGGTGGTATCGGTCACGCCGTTCTGCATTACTTTGTTCTTGTTGAAGCAAACGAGTTACTTCATTCCAATTTTTAGCTTTAATAGCTTCTTTGATTTTACGCTCACGGCGTTCTTGTACTTTATTGCTCATAATGATGAGCTCCTTTCCGTCCTTGGACAGAAGGAAACAAAATGAGCAAATATTGAACGCTGAGTATGCTAAAAGGCACAACAAAGAAACAGCGAAACAATTCTATGCAAGACATGACCTTTATCGTCATATCATCATATTTGTTTCAATCTGTCCTTTGATGGCCATCAATTTGGACTATTAAAATTTTTATCAAGAGTTTTTCTTGATATATTCAGTATAAGGCATAATGTTCTTTTATTTTTTACTTCTTTTTTTACTTCAATAAACTAATTTGTAAAACGAAGTGCAAAAAAAAACTAGGCGATTCACCTAGTTTTTAAAGAGCAAATTTTCGTATCTCTTCTTCGCTTAATAGTTTAATAAATGCTTGTTGAACTCTATCTAAAGCCGAAGCCATTGCGAGTAATTCCTCGTTTAATTGTTCTTGGAAATAGTATGTTACTTGTGTATTATTCGTCAATAATCCCTCAATATAGCGAGTGACATTTGTATTATCTAAATTGATATCATAGAGTTCAACTAAATCAACAAGGTCGATGTCGTTTATTCCCTGAGAGGCAATTTTTTCAATACGTTTCTTATCCTCTAGTGAAAATCTTGTTGGCTCTAATTGAATAGTGTGCCTTTCTTGAATTGGTCTTGTTGCATAAGGGTTGGAAACCCAACTGATAATTTCATCAAAAGTTCTTTCCTCAGTCCTTTCTATATCATTGGATTGATAAATATTAATGCCTAGATTTGCCAACTCTTCTTTAGAATATTTTTGATATAACTCTGTGATATCCTTACCTTGACTGAGTAATTTCATACAGTCCTCAGATATCTGTTTGAATTTTACTCCATCTATTTGTTGACCACCAGTCATACTAAACGAAGAGGTTGTTCTTCCTTTTTGAGAAATAACTAACGGGACGGATGTAAGGTAAGATTTTGGAATATTCTCTTTATACATTCTTTCTAATATATCATTTACCATAAATCCGATATTAAACAAGGGATTTTCTTTGAGTTTTTTTATTAGATTAGGGATAATTTCTGTCGAAACATTATCATACCACCATTTATTGATGAGAGGATCAATGTTTTCTTGCCTAAATGTTGAGGGTATGTCATTTCCGCCTAATTCAAATAGGATACCACAGACATTAACTTCAAATGATTTAATTAAATTATCCCCTAACATCAACCAAAGAATATCAAACATTTCTTCAAAATCAATGACAGTCAATTCATTGATGGTACGGGTTCTAAAACTTCTAGCGGGGTTATAACTTTTTCCACCAACCCATACGTCAATGTCATCTTTCTTGTGAAAAGTATCCATTTCAGTTTCAGTAGAAATCATAAATCTTTTTCTTTGAATATTGAAATTTGCAAATGTCTTGGCAATACTTAGACAACTTGATTGGATTGAAATTAAATCATCACTCATGAAAGAATATAGTTTTTCATCTACAGCCTCTAAATCTCTATATAAAATAGAACTGAAAAAATAATGAAACAGATTCTCAATAAACTCATCTAACTCTCCAAAAACGATATACGTATAGCTCGAAGCGGTTAGAGCATTTAAATAAACTAACATCGAACTCGTAATTGGTCGCTTACCACTTTCAACTTGACTAACTTGACCTGCATTGCCTAGTTCGCTTTGTGTAATATTGTATTTTTTTCTTAAATTTTTGATACGAGTAGGTATTTCTTGTGAAAAATTTTCTTCAAAAAATTTCATATATAATCCCCCTATAATCATGGAAAAGTAGAAAGTAGTAAAAATAGTTGTTATCCTAGTTGATTAAAAAAATCTCTGATTTCCTCATCTTTTATAAAATAATATATAATTTTCCCCTCTCTTCTAGTGTCCAAGATGTTTTGATTGGCTAGTTTACGAAGATGGTGGGAGGCAGATGCCATACTGAGATTTAATAAACAGGCTATATCGCAGACACAGAGTTCTTCGACGGCAAGGAGATAAAAGATGATATTTATCTGTTTATTATCGGTAAATTTTGATAAAATGCGAAGTGATTTTTGGACTTTTTCCTTTTCAAGGTAGTTCGTTGCGGTTGTAACATTTTGTTGATTTATAACATCCACTTGACAGATACTATCTTTTTTCATAATATTTTCTCCTAGCCTAATATAGTCCATAGTATGTCAAAACTGTTATTTTCAATCAGGATATATATCCCCAATCCTAAATAAACAACGGCAATAAACCATCTGCTATATTTTTCCAAAATTTCTCCAACAGAAGAGACTTGTGCCAATTTTTGGGCAGAAAAAACCAAGAGATAAATCATGACTAGAAAGGTAAGTAAAGCTACTATCAAATTTGCTAAATTTAAGGTAGTAAAATATGGAACAAAGACACCAATATTGTCAGCACCACAACTTGCAAAAGTAATCATAGCGACTAGAAATATCAGGTTTTTATTATCTTTGCGCAAACCTTCTTTGGCAATAGCTTCTCCATCAGAATCTCCTAAAAGCAAAACTTTGAGACCTAGGAAAATTGGAATCAAACCGAGTAAACCTAAAATCTCTTTACTAGGAATATAATTTAAGACAAATGCAAAAAGCAAACTTAGCAATATTAGACTAACAGAGCCTAGAAATTGTCCTAAATAGATGTTAATGATGTCTTTTCTGCTTTTTCTTTTGGCAAAAAATAACATTAGGATAATAAGTAAGTCTACGGCTGTCCCAGAATACAGTATTATTGAAGTAACAACATTTTGAATCATAAAACACCTCATTCAAATATATTTTTGAATGTATTTTAACATTAAACTTTGTAGATGTCAACTTAAAATTAACCAAAATATAGATAAGGCGTTAGTGTACCAAATATTAAAAAGCCCTGCCATCGAAATGATAGCAGGGCTTAACTTCAATATCCAGATGATATATTTATCTAAAAAAGGTAGAGTAAAAGGTAGAGTTTTTATTGATTTGTAGTGCGATATAATGAGTTTCAAAAAATCAAAAATCACTTTAAATCAATATTTTGACGTCTATTGACGTGTACTGGAACCCTTACTTCACCTCTGTAAACACAACGTGTTTGCGAAGTTTTGGTGAGTATTTCTTCAATTGAAGACGGTCTGGAGTGTTACGTTTGTTTTTAGAAGTAAGGTACAAGCGTTCACCAGATTCTTTGTGTTCAAGTGTAATATTTACGCGCATGGTATCTCCCTTCTATTATTCAGCTGATGCAGCTTTAGCGATTTTACGTCCTTTGTAGTATCCTTTAAGTGATACACGGTGAGAACGTGAGTAATCTCCAGTAGTTTCGTCAAAGTTTACAGATGGAGCTGTTACTTTGTAGTGTGTACGACGTTTGTTTTTCTTCGCTTTTGAAGTGCGACGTGCAGGTACTGCCATTTTGATTTCTCCTTTAGGTATTTATATTCGATTCAATCTACTGATTTTCATCAACCATATTAGAATAACACATTTTTTTTGTAAAGTAAAGTTACTTGACAAAAAAAGATGAAAAAATTAGAAGCTATCCAATCTAATTAATCGAAATTTTCTGAAAATTCAAGAATTTTCTTCTGTTCATTGCTTTTAAAATGTGCTATAATAGTAAAAACTGAAATGGGAGGGAACAAATGACTGAATTAGATAAACGTCACCGCAGTAGCATTTATGATAGTATGGTAAAATCACCAAACCGTGCCATGCTTCGTGCGACTGGTATGACAGATAAGGACTTTGAGACACCGATTGTGGGAGTGATTTCGACTTGGGCGGAAAATACGCCATGTAACATTCACTTGCATGATTTTGGGAAATTAGCTAAAGAAGGTGTCAAATCGGCAGGTGCTTGGCCTGTGCAGTTTGGGACTATCACTGTAGCGGACGGGATTGCCATGGGAACGCCTGGTATGCGTTTCTCTTTGACATCTCGTGATATCATTGCGGACTCAATCGAGGCAGCTATGGGTGGTCACAACGTGGATGCCTTCGTCGCTATCGGTGGCTGTGACAAGAACATGCCGGGTTCTATGATTGCCATTGCCAATATGGATATCCCAGCTATTTTCGCCTATGGTGGAACCATTGCACCGGGAAATCTTGATGGCAAAGACATCGACTTGGTTTCTGTTTTTGAGGGGATCGGAAAATGGAACCACGGTGACATGACGGCTGAGGACGTAAAACGTCTTGAATGTAATGCCTGCCCTGGCCCTGGTGGCTGTGGTGGTATGTATACTGCTAATACAATGGCGACTGCTATTGAAGTTCTCGGTATGAGTTTACCAGGGTCTTCATCTCACCCAGCGGAATCAGCTGATAAGAAAGAAGATATCGAAGCAGCAGGACGTGCTGTTGTCAAGATGTTGGAGCTCGGTCTCAAGCCATCAGATATCTTGACTCGTGAAGCCTTTGAAGATGCTATCACTGTAACCATGGCTCTCGGTGGTTCTACAAACGCCACTCTTCACTTGCTTGCCATTGCCCATGCTGCCAATGTTGACTTGTCTCTTGAGGACTTCAATACGATTCAAGAGCGTGTGCCTCACTTGGCCGACTTGAAACCATCTGGTCAGTATGTCTTCCAAGACCTCTACGAAGTCGGTGGTGTGCCTGCGGTTATGAGATACCTCTTGGCAAATGGTTTCCTTCATGGAGACCGCATTACATGTACTGGTAAGACTGTAGCTGAAAACTTGGCTGACTTTGCAGACCTTACACCAGGTCAAAAAGTTATCATGCCACTTGAAAATCCAAAACGTGCAGACGGTCCGCTTATCATCTTGAACGGGAACCTTGCCCCTGATGGTGCGGTTGCTAAAGTATCAGGTGTTAAAGTGCGTCGTCACGTTGGTCCAGCTAAGGTCTTTGACTCAGAAGAAGATGCGATTCAGGCCGTTCTGACAGATGAAATCGTTGATGGCGATGTAGTCGTTGTTCGTTTCGTTGGACCTAAAGGTGGTCCTGGTATGCCTGAGATGCTGTCACTTTCATCAATGATCGTTGGTAAAGGTCAGGGAGATAAGGTTGCCCTCTTGACAGACGGACGTTTCTCTGGTGGTACTTATGGTCTGGTTGTTGGACATATCGCTCCTGAAGCTCAGGATGGTGGACCAATTGCTTACCTCCGTACAGGCGATATCGTTACGGTTGACCAAGATACCAAAGAAATTTCCATGGCCGTATCCGAAGAAGAACTTGAAAAACGCAAGGCAGAAACAACCTTGCCACCGCTTTACAGTCGTGGTGTCCTTGGTAAATACGCCCATATCGTATCATCTGCTTCACGCGGAGCCGTGACAGACTTCTGGAATATGGACAAGTCAGGTAAAAAATAAACTTAAAAAGCAAGCCGAGATTGGCTTGCTTCTTTTCATCTCCAAAAGTGATTTGCCTGCTTATACTCAATAAAAATCGAAGAGCAAACTAGAAAGCTAGGCGCAGGTTGCTCAAAACACTGTTTTGAGGTTGTGGATAGAACTGACGAAGTCAGTAATCGTACTACGACAAGCCGACGCTGACGTGGTTTGAAGAGATTTTTGAAGAGTATTAACGAGGTGGCAGTCCAAGGGCAATGCGGCCGTAGCGACTGATTCGTGTAATCTTCCAGGCAGGCGACCAGGTAACTTCAACCTTGACATCTTCGATACCCTCGATTTGTTTCAGACCTGCCACGATTTCGATAGGCAAGCTTTCGGCGCAATCGCAGGCGGTGTCGGTGAAGGTCATGACAATCTTACAGAGGCCTGTTTCGTCTAGATTAATTTCATAAATCAATCCTAGATTGTACACATCCAATTCCACATCTGTATCAAAAACCTTCTCTAGTTTTTCGATAATTTGTTCTTGCAAGGCCAAAGCACGGTCATTGATTTTGATATCGTCTCTCATTACAGTCCCTCCACGTGATAAATATCCTCTATTTTCTCATAATTCTGACAATTTGGCAAGTTTTTGATGAATTTTCTGAAAAATATGATAAAATGAAGAAAATACGGAATCAAGGGGAAGACTATGGAGCAGATTGGAAAAGTCTTTAGACAATTACGAGAGTCAAGAAATATCTCGCTAAGACAAGCAACTGGGGGACAATTTTCGCCGTCTATGTTATCTCGCTTTGAAACAGGTCAGAGTGAGCTTTCGGTGGAAAAGTTTCTATTTGCACTAGAAAATATATCTACCAGTGTGGAGGAAATCCTCTTTCTGGCGAGAGGTTTTCAGTATGATACAGATTCTGAGTTGAGAAAAGAAATCATAGATGTCTTGGATCCAAAGAATATAGCTCCGCTTGAGGACTTGTATCGCAGGGAGTATCAAAAGCATGCCCATTCTCAAAACAAACAGAAACATATTCTAAATGCCATTATTATCAAGTCTTATATGAAGAGCATGGATGAAAGGGTGGAGTTAACAGCAGAGGAAGGAAAAGTCCTTCATGATTACCTGTTTTCTACCGAGATTTGGGGAATCTATGAACTCAATTTATTTTCAGTCAGTTCACAATTTCTATCTGTTTCTCTTTTCACTAGGTATGTTAGAGAGATGGTACGAAAATCTGATTTTCTAATGGAAATGTCTGGAAACCGAAACCTGTTTCACACTATACTATTGAATGGTTTTTTAGCTAGCATTGAGTGTGAAGAATTTACCAATGCCTCTTATTTTAAACGTGTCATCGAAGAGCATTTCTACAATGAAAATGAAACCTATTTCCGAATTGTCTATTTGTGGGCGGAAGGTCTCTTTGATAGCAAGCAAGGCAGAGTCAAGGAAGGGCGAAAAAAGATGGAGGATGCTGTCCGTATTTTTGAGATGCTTGGCTGTAACAAATCTGCTGAATACTATAGAAAAACCCCCGATTATTGAATATCTGCAAACTAAGAAAATAAGTTGAAATTTGAAGCGATAGAACTGTTGGGCTCTCTCGTGTCACTGGAGGGATTCTATCGTTTCTTTTTGCTCATTTTATTTGTTGCATATATTCAAAAGTTTTTCCTCTAAAATTTCTAAGTGCTATACTATAGTCATACTTCACATAAAACTTCGAACAAGAAGGGAGATTACCTATGAAACTATTGTTCAGAAATCAAGCTTATCGTCTCTTGACTTTGTCACGCTTCTTCAATGCTTTTGGTGCTTCGATTTTCAATCTGGTCTTTATCGTCTATGCATCGACCTTGTCACAAGCATCTTTTGCTGTTGCTATGGCGAATATTGTCATGCTTCTTCCGACTCTCTTTACAGTTTTTGTAGGGATTCGGGCAGATTACACGAGGGACAAGGTCAAATGGATGGTCTATAGTGGTTTGTTTCAGGCGGTTTTATTTTTTCTAGCAGCCCTAGTTGTTCAGCAAGCTAGTCTCTTTGCCTTTTCTAGCCTGTGTTTAATCAATGTCATTAGCGATGTCATCAGTGATTTTGCTGGTGGTTTGCGCATGCCTCTTATTAAGGAAAAAGTAGCTGAAGATGATCTGATGGAGGCTTATTCTTTTTCCCAGTTCATCACCTATATTTCAGCCATTGGTGGTCAAGCTTTCGGAGTCTGGCTCTTAGGGCTATCGGTCAATAATTTTTCTCTCGTTGCGGGAATCAATGCCTGTTTTTTCCTAGTATCAGCCGTTATCCTCTTTTTAGGAAAAAGCAAATTGAGACTGTCGATTTCATCCGCTGATGGTGAATCACTAAAAAATGAGAAGCTTTCTATCAAAGAGCAGTTCCTAACAATTTACCGAAATTTACGCCTTGTTTTTCTTAAAGGTGGACAGAAAAACTTTGGTTTCATGATCTTTGCTGTCTTGCTTATCAATGCCTTAGGTGGCGCTCTAGGAAGCGTTTATAACATCTTCTTTTTGAGCCATTCTCTCTTGAATTTTTCTTACACAGAGGCACTATTTATCGAGCAAGTCTGTGTTTTATTAGCAATTATCATCAGTAGCCTTACGGGAAATGATTATTTTGGGAAGCAGTCCTTGCCTAGATTGATGATGTGGGTGACATTAGGAGTCAGTCTAGTTGGTCTGGCTAACTTATTCAATCAAGTCGTGCTTGGTTTGCTATTTCTCTGTTCAACTCTGTATGTGTCTGGTAAAGTTCCACCAAAGATTAATGCCATGCTCCTGAAAAATCTAGCTCCAGAGGTTCTAGCTCGTACCAGTAATTTTTTGGGTTTATTGTTTACCTTATCAGTACCTCTTGGTACAGCCTGTTTTTCACTTGTAGCTGTATGGAATATACAGTTGACTTGGATGCTATTTGTTGGTCTCTCCTTGATAGCTATTCTTTTGACAATCCTTAATCTCAAAAATGATATCTAATACTCTTCGAAAATCAAATTCAAACCATGTCAACGTCGCCTTGCCGTACTCAAGTACAGCCTGCGGCTAGTTTCCTAGTTTGCTCTTTGATTTTCATTGAGTATAAATCCTAATTTTTTTCTTACTGTTTTAATCCCCCTATTTATGGTAAAATAAGACTATTAAGTTTAAAGAGGATCCCCTATGAAATTACAAAAACCAAAAGGAACGCAGGATATTTTACCTGCTGAATCTGCCAAATGGCAGTACGTTGAGGGCTTCGCCCGTGAGATTTTCAAGCGCTACAACTATGCAGAAGTGCGCACGCCTATTTTTGAGCATTACGAGGTCATCAGTCGCTCTGTCGGAGATACGACCGATATCGTAACCAAGGAAATGTACGACTTCTATGACAAGGGTGACCGCCATATTACCCTCCGCCCAGAAGGAACTGCGCCTGTTGTTCGTTCCTATGTGGAAAATAAACTCTTCGCCCCAGAAGTGCAAAAGCCAAGTAAGTTCTACTACATGGGCCCTATGTTCCGTTATGAGCGTCCACAGGCAGGGCGCTTGCGCCAATTCCACCAGATTGGTGTTGAGTGTTTTGGATCTAGCAATCCAGCTACCGATGTGGAAACAATCGCGATGGCAGCCCATTTCTTGAAAGAAATCGGCATCCAAGGTGTCAAATTGCACCTTAACACTTTGGGGAATCCTGAGAGCCGTGCGGCCTATCGTCAAGCCTTAATTGACTATTTGACACCGCTCAAGGAGACCTTGTCTAAGGATAGCCAACGTCGTTTGGAGGAAAATCCTCTTCGTGTCTTGGACTCTAAAGAAAAAGAAGACAAGGTAGCAGTAGAGAATGCACCTTCTATCTTGGACTTCCTTGATGAAGAAAGTCAAGCTCATTTTGATGCTGTGCGTCAGATGTTGGAAAATCTTGGAGTAGACTATATCATCGATACCAATATGGTGCGTGGTCTGGACTACTACAATCACACTATTTTCGAGTTTATTACTGAGATTGAGGGCAATGACCTGACAGTCTGTGCGGGTGGTCGTTACGATGGTTTGGTTTCTTACTTTGGAGGCCCTGAAACTGCTGGATTTGGTTTTGGACTTGGTGTAGAGCGCCTGCTTCTCATTCTTGAAAAGCAAGGTGTGGCCCTCCCTATCGAAAACGCCCTAGATGTCTATATAGCAGTCTTGGGTGATGGAGCAAATGTCAAGGCCTTGGAATTAGTACAAGCTCTTCGCCAACAAGGTTTCAAAGCAGAGCGTGATTACCTCAACCGTAAGCTCAAAGCTCAGTTCAAGTCAGCCGATGTTTTTGCGGCTAAGACCCTCATCACTCTAGGCGAGAGCGAAGTCGAAAGCGGACAAGTGATAGTCAAGAACAACCAAACCCGAGAAGAAGTGCAAGTGTCACTTGAGGCAATCAGCCAAAACTTCTCAGAAATCTTTGAAAAACTAGGATTTTATACTCAATGAAAATCAAAGAGCAAACTAGGAAGCTAGCCGCAGGCTGTACTTGAGTACGGCAAGGTGAAGCTGACGTGGTTTGAATTTGATTTTCGAAGAGTATTAATGATAGATAAACTGGTCAGGATCTTACTCCTGACCGTTTTCTTTTGCAAAATGACAAAAATCATAAACTTTTTGACAAATATGCTTGTCAAAAAGAAAAAGATGTGTTACAATGTAAGCAAGTTAAGAGAAAAGGAGAAAGGAATGCTTAAAAATCGTTTAAAAGAGCTTCGAGCTCGCGATGGTCTCAACCAAACCGAACTAGCCAAGCTGGCAGGGGTTTCCAGGCAAACCATCAGTCTATTAGAACGGGATGAGTACACCCCATCCATTATCATTGCCCTGAAAATATCTCAAATTTTCAGCGAAACAGTCGAATCGGTATTTCGCTTGGAGGAGGACGAGTGATGAACAAGTATAAAGTGATTTATTACATGAGTGTTCTTGCCCTCATCCCAGTCGTTGAATGGATTGAAAAGAAATCCAAAAATCTAGCAAGTGAAAAAGGAGAATGAATATGAAAAAGAAAAAGAAACGTGGATTGTTATTTTTAATGTCTATTGTCTTGGGATTTTTTTTGGCCATGTTTGTAGGGACGTTTAAGGCACTTGCTGAATCCCACGGAATTATGTTAGATGTAAAAGTCTTGATACCATGGATATCAGCTATTTGTTTAGTGTTAGGTTTCATTAGCATACTTTTGACATTCAATTTCTTAAAGAAAAGCAGAAAATTTCATTCCTTGTATCAAGAGGAAATGGATGATGATCTGAATGAAACCTATTATGTGCAGATGTATCGGAATCTCGAGTTTGGAACCATTGCTTTTAATATTGCAAGTGTAGCGATTTTATTAGCTCTTTTCATCTCAGCAAGTGAAATGGTTGTACTAAATGGAAGCCATATAACCTTACCTCTTTCTTTTTTGGCATTAGTGCTGATTTTCAGTGTTCAAAAATATCTTTTTAAGACCATTGCGATTGTTCGTCAGTTTGATTTGGTATTTTTCTCTACACCAAAGGATATCTTAGAGCATTTCGATTCTTACGATGAAGGGGAGCGCAAGGCTAATTTGGAACAGAGTTTTCGGATTTTATTCCAATTAAATCAGTATGTCTTGCCAATCTTATATATTTTTCTTTTTATCATTTCTTTCTTGACAGGAAAGATTCAATTACTGTCCTTATTGCTTGTAGGAGCAATCCATGTTTATATCAATGTGATGCAGTTGCCTATGGTGAAACGTTATTTTAAATAAAGGAGTTTCTATGATTCGTGTTGAAAATGTAAGCAAAAGTTTTGGGAGCAAAAAAGCTCTTCACCAGATTTCTTTTGAGATTAAGGAGGGCGAAATCTTTGGTTTTCTTGGTCCTTCTGGCTCAGGTAAAACAACCATGATCAATGTCTTGACAGGTCAGTTGACTGCAGATCAAGGTAAAACAATTTTGTTAGGTAAGAATTCTCAAGATTTAACCTCCAATGATTTGGAACAAATTGGTATTGTTAGTGATGGCAGTGGTTTTTATGAAAAGATGAGTCTTTACAAAAATCTTCTCATCTATGCTAAGTTATATGGTCTCAAGTCAGATAGAGTAAATCAGGTGCTCCAACAGGTTGGATTGGCAGATGCTAAAGATATTATCGCAGAAAAACTATCTACTGGAATGAAACAACGAATGTTCTTGGCTCGTGCCCTTCTTAATGCTCCTAAGATTCTCTTTCTAGATGAGCCAACCAGTGGTTTAGACCCTACAACATCTAAGATGGTTCATACCCTACTTCAAGAATTAAAGCAGGCGGGGACAACTATCTTTCTGACCACGCATGATATGAATGAAGCAACTCTGCTTTGTGATCGCTTATCTCTTTTGAATAAGGGGAACTTAATAGAGTATGGAAGTCCGCAAGATATTATCCAGAAGTACCATGTGGATAAGAAAGTACGTGTGGTTTATAACGACGGACGAGAACAGATAGTTCCATTTGATGAATTACCACATTTAGACACGACAGATTTGATGGTGGTTCACTCTTGTGAGCCAACTTTAGAAGAAATCTTTATCAGATTGACAGGAGAAAAGTTAGATGTTTAGAAAATTAAATGCCCTACTATGGTTAAGAGTGCAAGTTCTTATCAGCAATTCAACTTTGTTGGCGACTCTATTGATGCCTTTTGGAATAGCTGTTCTATATAATGAATTCTTCAATAAGAATGGAGAATTGAGTATGTTTCTCCTCTCTTCGAGTTTGACGATGGTCTTGAGTATGGGAAGTGGTTATATGGTATCGATTATGATGGCAGAAGATAAGGAAAAGCGCAATCTTAAATCACTCATCCTAAGTGGTGTGACAGCAACAGAATATACTTTCAGTATGCTTGTTCTCCCTATTTTGATAATGTTATTTGCTATGATTGTACTGCCCATCTATCTTAAAGTAGATCTATCAAGTTACTTATTGGCCTATGTTATCTATTTAATCCTAGCAACTATTAGTATTATTTTTCTCAACCTTTTAATCGGTGCAGTGTCAGATACTCAATCTAAAGCGCAAGTCTATAGTATCTTTCCTATGTTAATCGTCTCTTTTTTACCTATAATTGCTCTTCAAAATGATACGCTTCAGAAAGTGTTGGATTACTCTTTTATTGGTCCAATTGTAAATCTTTTAAATAAAAAAGGTGGGGAAATATCTTTTTCTAATATCGGTATGTTACTTGCCTGGGTACTTGTGTTAGGAATAGCAAACCTCTTTGTATTGAAAAACAGCTATAAAGCAAGATAGGAGTTATCAATGAAATTACTTAAAAATCTTGGCTGGTTTCTTCTAGCCCTTCTATCCTTTTTCTTTGGTTATGGCTTTATTCAGGGGCTCGCGACTACGTCGCTTGCCTTAGGCGCGTCACCTTATGCTGTTACCTTACTTTATGTGGCCTTGGCTGGAGTTTATGTGTACGGCATTTATAAATGGTACCAGAAAGGCCCTGTCCATATTGAGAAGAGTGGCTTTAATCGATTTATTTGGCTCCCTGCCTTGGTTTGGTTCTTATCTCTTGTCGTTCAATTCTTCCTGCCAAATGATCCTTCAGTAAATCAACAAACAGCGATAGACTTGACCTTGTCTCAACCCCTTTTCTCATTCTTTGCGGTCGTTATTTTTGCTCCTTTGACGGAAGAGCTTATCTTTAGAGGGATGTTGGCACGCTATCTCTTTCCTAAGCAGGACAATAGTAAACAAACTCTGCTTTTCCTTCTGGTAACAAGTGTTCTATTTGCCTTGATTCATTTCCCAGGAACTTTGCAACAGTTTTTGGTTTATGCTAGTCTAGGATTGAGTTTGGGGCTGGCTTATGTAAGTCGAAAAGGTCTTCTTTACAGCATTTCTCTTCACGCTTTGAATAATTTAGTGAGCTTTTTGATGATTCTCATGCTATAATAGAGTCAGGAGGTCACATGAAACGAGTAATTTTATTAGCAGTGATTCAGGCAGTCGTTCTATTTTTCATCATTGGAGCGCTAGCTTATGCCTTTAAGGGCGATTTCTTCTACAACTATCTAGCAGTAGTCTTTGCCCCTATTGCAGGTGTTTTGCGCTTTGGGACAGCTTACACAACAGAAATTGTCTTGCCTCGAAAGGCAGCCGAAATTGCTGAAAAGCGTAAAGCAGGCAAAAATTCAAAATAAAAGAGTCCGGTGAACTTCATCGGATTTTTGTATTGGCGTTAATTTTTAGAGTCTTCACTTGATTTTTAAAGTCAGGCAAACTTTTCTGATGATTTTCATGAAGAGCCTGCGCTTTTATGGTAAAATAGTAACAGAATAAAAGAGGAGAGAAACAATGAAACGTAGTATGTATGCTGGTCGTGTTCGTGAGGAACACATCGGACAAGAAATGACCTTGAAAGGATGGGTTGGCCGTCGTCGTGACCTTGGTGGTTTGATCTTTATCGACCTTCGTGACCGTGAAGGAATCATGCAGTTGGTTATCAACCCTGAAAAAGTTTCTGCAGAGGTCATGGCAACAGCTGAAAGCCTTCGTAGCGAATTTGTTATCGAGGTGACTGGACAGGTCGCTGCGCGTGAGCAAGCCAATGATAAGTTACCAACTGGTGCAGTTGAGTTAAACGTGACAGCTCTGACAGTGCTTAATACAGCTAAGACAACACCATTTGAGATTAAGGATGGGATTGAGGCCAATGACGATACACGTTTACGTTACCGTTATCTTGACCTTCGTCGCCCAGAAATGTTGGAAAATCTTAAACTTCGTGCTAAGGTGACCCACTCTATCCGCAACTACTTGGATGAGTTGGAGTTTATCGACGTGGAGACACCATTCCTTTCTAAGTCAACGCCTGAAGGGGCGCGTGACTACTTGGTACCGTCTCGTGTTAATAAAGGGCATTTTTATGCTCTTCCTCAAAGTCCACAAATCACGAAACAGCTCTTGATGAATGCTGGTTTTGACCGTTATTACCAAATCGTTAAATGCTTCCGTGACGAGGACTTGCGTGGAGACCGCCAGCCTGAGTTCACTCAGGTCGACTTGGAAACTTCATTCCTTACTGAGCAAGAAATCCAAGACATCACAGAAGGCTTGATTGCGCGCGTGATGAAAGAAACCAAAGGCATTGAAGTCACTCTGCCATTCCCTCGTATGAAATACGATGATGCGATGTCTCTTTACGGTTCTGACAAGCCAGATACCCGTTTTGACATGTTGCTTCAGGATTTGACAGCAGTGGTCAAAGGTGTAGACTTTAAAGTCTTTTCAGAAGCACCTGCTGTAAAAGCAATTGTAGTCAAAGGAGCTGCGGACAACTATTCACGTAAAGACATCGACAAGATGACCGAAGTAGCCAAACAGTATGGTGCCAAAGGTCTTTCTTGGGTCAAGGTGGTTGATGGAGAATTAAACGGACCAGTTGCCAAGTTCTTGACAGGCATCCAAGCAGAATTGACAACAGCGCTTGCTCTTGAAGATAAGGACTTGGTTCTCTTTGTAGCGGATACGCTTGAAGTGGCCAATGCAACACTCGGTGCCCTTCGTGGACGTATTGCCAAAGAGCTTGGCTTGATTGATAACGATAAATTCAACTTCCTTTGGGTGGTTGACTGGCCAATGTTTGAATGGTCTGAAGAAGAAGGTCGCTACATGAGCGCCCACCATCCGTTTACTCTTCCACAGGAAGAGACTACTCATGAATTAGAAGGCGATTTGGCTAAGGTTCGTGCCATTGCTTACGATATCGTCTTGAACGGTTATGAGCTTGGTGGTGGTAGCCTTCGTATCAACCAAAAAGACCTTCAAGAACGCATGTTCAAGGCTCTTGGTTTCTCAGCAGAAGAAGCAAATGACCAGTTTGGCTTCCTTCTTGAAGCCATGGACTATGGTTTCCCACCACACGGTGGCTTGGCTATCGGGCTTGACCGCTTTGTCATGCTCTTAGCAGGAGAAGAAAATATTCGTGAAGTTATTGCCTTCCCTAAGAACAACAAGGCAACTGACCCAATGACACAAGCTCCTTCAACAGTAGCTCTCAAACAACTAGAGGAACTCAGCTTACAAGTAGAAGAAGATGAAACAAGCAAAACGAATTAAGCGGTGGCGCTATTATCTGCGCCGCTTTGCTCATCAGATAAAAATTTTACGTGTCTTACAAAGCATCTCTCGTGAGAAGTATGACGAGAAGATTTCGGCCTCTCTGGTCTATGGTTTTTTATCAGCAGTAGCGGTCAATTTCTTTTTCCAACCAGGGCATGTATATTCGAGTGGTGCGACAGGTCTGGCACAGATTATCTCTGCCTTGAGTAATCACTGGTTTGGTTTTCACATTCCGATTTCGCTGACTTTCTATGCCATTAATTTTCCTTTGATGGTCTTGGCTTGGTATCAGATTGGGCATAAGTTCACAGTCTTTACCTTTATCACGGTATCCATGAGTTCTTTCTTTATCCAGTTCGTCCCTGTGGCGACCTTGACGGAGGATCCCATTATCAATGCCCTTTTTGGGGGTGTTGTCATGGGCTTGGGGATTGGTTTTGCTCTTCGCAACAATATCTCCAGTGGTGGAACGGATATCGTCAGTTTGACTATTCGCAAGAAAACAGGTAAGAATGTTGGTAGTATTTCTTTCTTGGTCAATGGGACCATCATGCTGATAGCAGGTTTGACCTTTGGTTGGAAATACGCTCTCTACTCTATGATTACCATCTTTGTCTCTAGCCGTGTGACAGACGCTGTCTTTACCAAGCAAAAACGCATGCAGGCCATGATTGTGACCAATCATCCAGACAAGGTAATTGAAAAAATCCATAAAAAATTGCACCGCGGAGCAACCATGATCCACGATGCAGAAGGAACCTATAATCACGAGAGAAAGGCAGTTTTAATCACTGTCATTACACGTGCAGAGTTTAATGAATTTAAACAGATTATGAAACAGGTGGATCCAAGCGCCTTTGTCTCTGTATCTGAGAATGTCCATATTTTGGGACGATTCGTTGAAACAGATAATTAGTAATCAAAAAAACCAGCGCGAGCTGGTTTTTATTTTTCGATAATTTTGTGGGCAATTAACTGACGATAACAAATTTGCTTATTGCTTTTAGCATCATTTATAATCTGGAGGATGGTTTCAAGAGAAACACGACCAAGTTCCAAGCTATTAATATCGACATAGGCCGCCAAGTTGAGCTTGGGATTGACTGAGTCGAAGCTGAGGACAGGAACATCCAGTTTGTGCTTAGCAATGTAATCACAGACCCCTTCGGCTAGGAGACTGTCGGTTGTAATGATAGCATCAATCTGCGGGTCATGCTGAAAGAGGAGTTTACTAAATTGATACCCTTTTTCTTCTAGGAACTCCGTTGCAAAATAGGTCAAATTTTCGTCAATAGGCAGTTGGTGTTGTTTGAGTGCTGACTCATAGCCTGTTAAACGGTCTTGCGTTACAAAGAGTCGTTTAGTACCACCTATGAAGGCAATTCGTTTGCAGCCTTTTTTGATGAAATATTCGGTCGCATCAAAACCAGCTTGGACATTGTCGTTATCGACAAGGGGGATAAAGGGTGAAATGGATTTTCCTAGGATGAGGAAGGGGAACTGCTCATCAGCGACCAGTTTGACCAAGGGATCTTCCTCTTCGGCATAAAGGAAAATCAAACCATCCACACGTTTACCGTAAACCATCTGTGAAATAGCTTTAAGGCGCTCTTTTTCGTCTTTACCTGTTGCAATCTGAATGGCATAGTGATTTTCAGAGGCGACTTGGGCGATACCACGGAGGACAGATGGGAAGAAAGGATTTTGATAGAAGGCGTCTGAGTCGTCAGGAAGGACCAAGCCGATAACTTGGGTATAACTACTTACCAAGCTACGAGCGTTGAGGTTGGGGTGGTAATTGAGCTCCTTCATCGCCTTGCGAACGCGTTTTTTTGTTTCGTCGCTAATGGTTGATTTATTTTGAATAACACGGGTTACGGTTGAAGGCGAAACACCAGCAGCCTTGGCCACGTCTTTAATCGTAACGGGCATAAAAATCTCCTATTTATGGTAATCTGGATCACGGAAATGCGTTTTATAAAAGATAGTGACCAGATATAGAACAAAAAGAATGTTTTGTACGGTAATCAGAGTTGTCATATTTTGGCCAAACAAGCCCAAAATAAGCGTAATCAGAGTTGGTAATCCTAAACAGTTCAAGATAAAATGGTAGCACTCTTTAAAGGTTCTAAATGAAAAGAGGCGTGATTTCTTAGTGATATAAAGGAGAAGACTAGCTCCTAGAGAAACGATAAAGAAATTTAAACCAAAGAGGAAGCTAGCACCGAGAACTAGGAAGAGACTGATATAGACACGATTTTGTTGGTACCAGTCTTTAGAAATCGCTTGAGTCAAGCTGTCCTTGCTTTTGAAACTCTCAGTCTGAATAGCTCGGTAAGAAATGCGGGTCAGCTCCTTGCTTTCCTTGCTGATGACCAGTTCTTTTGTATCGAAATGCAGTTGCAAGTCTTTAGGTAATTCCTTGCTTTGGCTTGGACCAATCACAAGAGAAGGCGCTTGACTAGCTGTGCCTGTATAAGTTAAATTACCATCAACAATTGTAGCGTGTTCAGAGAGATCCTGGACAACTTCATCTGTCAGAGGTTCATAGACATTATCGATAAAGGTTTCTAGCGGATAAGTCTCCTGTGAGCTGTTTTGGATGGCAATGGGTACCATGGACAAGCTGATAAGGAAGATACTGGTAAAGAGCAGTTGAAACCAGTTGAGCCCGAAACGTTTGGACAGGGGCTTACGAAATCCCCAAATACTTGAAAAATAGGAAAATGGATATGGAAGCATAGGTATCTTTCTAAAAGGTGTTTTCTATATGAGTATTATTATATAGAGAAATGTGCTTTATTTCAAGTCTAGGGGATAAATTGCTTGTTGTTAGTATATATTTTGTAGCAATAAGAAAAGGGTGGCGGGGATATATTATCCCTTGTCGCCACCACTTGTAAGTCCTGAAACAAAGTTCTTTTGTAGGAAGAAGAAGAGAATACAGATTGGAAGGGCGATGAGGATAGCACCTGCTGAGAAGTAGGCAATCTTCAAGTTCTTCGCATTGTTGACGAAGGTTTGGAGACCAACGGCAACAGTAAAGTATTCTTTCTCACGAAGCAAGAAACTAGAGAGGATGTAGTCCCCGAAAGGTCCCATGAAGGCCCAGAGAGCTTGTACGGCAACCATTGGGCGAACAAGTGGAAGAACAATTTGCCAGAAGCGACGGAAGTGTCCTGCACCGTCTAGTTTTGCAGATTCGTCTAGAGACATTGGCACTGTATCGAAGTAGCCTTTCATGAGCCAAGCATTCATCGGGATACCACCACCAACGTATAGGAAGATGAGGAACCAGCTGTGGTTAAGGGCGTTCAACATAAGCGCCATAACGAAGAAGGCTGTCAAAGCGGCCATGGTTGGCACCATTTGGATAATCAAGAAGAAGACCAAACTTTGTTTACGAGCCAAGAAGTTGTAACGGCTGTAGGCATAACCAGCAAGTACGATGATACTTGTTTGAACCGCCATGGTAACCAAGGCGATGATCAAGGTATTGAGATACCAAGTACCGTATAGAGTTTCAGTAAAGAGTCCTTTAAAGTTATCAAAATTGAAGTCGATGTTAGTATCAAGTTTAAAGGCTGCGACGTTACCTGCTTTAAAGGCTGACATGATGGTAATCAACAGTGGATAGATAATGACGATTGATAGACCAATCAAGTAGAGGTAAGTAAGGGTTTGAGTCAGTCTACGTTTGAGTTTAATTGAGTTATTCATCTTAGACGTCCTCCATATCAAATGCGTGTAGTTTCTTGAATGCGATCATAGAGATTGAGATGACAATGATAGAGATAATCAAGGTAACAGCAGCCGCCATTGAGTATTGAGGAGATGTACCTGTTGTCAAACGGTAGATCCATGAGATCAAGATATCAGTTGAACCAGCTCCCCCTCCGACACTACCAGGACCTCCACCATTGAAGAGGTACATGATAGAGAAGTTGTTAAAGTTGAAGGTGTATTGGCTAATCAAAGTAGGTGCAGCAACAGCCAAGATCATTGGGAAAGTGATGTTGCGGAATTTTTGCCAAGCATTAGCACCGTCAATATAAGCTGCTTCGTAAAGGTCGTTAGGAATAGATTGCAAGATACCCAAGGTCAAAACGTAGATATATGGGAATCCAAGCCAACCTTGCATCATAATCAAGGCAATCTTAGTCCAAGTTGGGTCTGTTTTCCAAGGAATAAGAGCACCATCAAGGAAAGGAAGGAATTTAGCCAAGATTGGCAATACTTGAGTGTTGATAGCACCAACACTATCGTTAAACATGTTTGAGAATGTCAGGATAGTGATGAAGGCTGGGACAGCCCAAGGAAGAAGGAAAATAACACCGAAGATACGTTTTCCTTTGATAAATGGTTGGTTAGCAATGATAGCTGTGAAGATACCAATGACGATCTGTAAAGTTGAGGCAGATAAAGCCCAGATGATAGTCCAAGAAAGGACGGCACCAAAGGCAGAACGGAAGGTACTCAAGCTCCAAATGTTTGTAAAGTTGGTCAAACCAACCCAGTCCAACAATTTGTTTGGTGGCAAGTGTTGGAAGTCGTAGTTGGTAAAGGCGATCATCAAGGTTACGATAACTGGGAAGATAATCGCAAAAGTCATGGCAATGTAAGATGGAATGATTAAGAGGTAAGGGAAGCCATTTTCATAGATTCCTTTGACCATTTCTTTAAAGGTAAGTGCTACTGGTATGCCATTGTTAATGTGTTTGGCAGTTGTATGTGCGTCTTTGATATTTGCGAAATAAAAGAGTACATAAACAACTACAAAGATTAAATGGAAGGCACCACGAATCAGCATAAAGAGGGAATTATCACGACCTGGTTTGTCACCAAGAGTGATGAGATTGCTCAATTCAGGGGCTGCAAGTGCTAGGAAGTAAAGGACGAATACGATGGTTACACCAAGGAAGATAAAACCTTTGGCTTTTTGTTTATTGTAAATCTGTCCTAACCCAGGAATGATAGACAGCAGAGCTGCTTTACTAGGTTGTTGCTTTTCCATAATAACTCCTTTCATAGGATACTGGTTTCTAATTAAAACCTAAACTATATATGTTTTTGATTGATAAATTCAAAGGGGGATTTGATTTCCACCCCCCTTGAACAAATTTTTTATTCACCAAATTTTTGTTTGATTGTTTCTTTGATCAATGTTACAGCGTCGTTAGCAGCTGTTTTCGCATCTTTCTTACCACTTACAGCATCAAAGAGCATAGTTTTCGCTGGATCCCAAACTGCAGACATTTGAGAGATGTTTGGCATTGGTTGAGCGTTCTTGAACTGTTTGATAACAGCTGTTGTCAACTCATCATTTTTACCTTCAGCATATGTACGAGCTTCAGTGTTAGCTGGGATTTCGTTAGTTGTATCGTAGAAGGCTTTTTGTTCTTCAGTTGAAACAAGGAAGTCTACAAATTTTTGAGCGCCTTCAAGGTTCTTAGTGCTTGATGGGATGATCCAAGCTTTACCACCACCGAATGCAGCATATTCTTTTCCATTTGGAAGAGTTGGGATAGTTGCAACACCGTAGTTTACTTTAGCATCTTTAAAGGCTTGAGCTTTCCAAGGTCCGTCGATGATAGCAGCTGTTTTACCTTCTTGGAATTGAGTTTGGATTAAGTTGCCAGCACCTTCAGTATCTTGCATACCTTTAGGCCATTTTTCATACCAAGATTTAGCGTAGTTGATACCTGCGATAGAACCGTCGTTTGCAAGACCGATATCTTTGGCGTCTTTACCGTTTTGTCCGAATACGTAAGCACCGTTACCAGCAAGAAGTCCATATGCATAGTAGAAGTTTGTCCAGTCAGCTAGGAAAGCAGAAGTTTTTCCATCTTCTCCAGCGAAGGCATATTTGCTATCTTTAGCAAGGTTTTCTAAGTCAGCAAAAGTTTTTGGAGCTTCTTTTACCAAGTCTTTGTTGTAGTACATAACAAGTGACTCGATAACAGCAGGAGCACCGTAAACTTTACCATCAGCAGCTGTTACAAGAGATTTAGTTTTATCATCTGTTTTAGCGCCGTCGCTCAATTTAACTTCTGAAAGTTGTCCGTCAGTACCAAGGCTACCTACACGGTCGTATGGAGCCATCATAACGTCAGCAGCTTGACCTGATTGGTTGTCAAGAGAAAGTTTGTCAAGCCCACCCATTTGGTCTCCTGTTTTGATGGTAACTTTTACGCCAGCTTCTTTTTCGTAAGCTTTTGCAGCTGATTCAGCAAAGGCTTTATATTGGTCTTCAACGTAGAAAGTGAGTTCTTTGGCTTCAGATGAACCAGAATCAGCAGGCTTATCAGCAGTTTTGCTTCCGCAAGCTACCAAAAGCAAGCTAGCAAGTGTAGCAGTTCCAAGCACAGCAGCGCTCTTCATGAATTTAGATGACATAGTGTATTCCTCCTAAAGAATAACAAATTTTATAATGAGGAAACGCAAACGTTTTCCTTTATGGGACTAGTATAACACAATCAGAAAGCGGTTGCAAGTGTTTTTTGTAAAAATTTTTAAAAAAATTGTAAAAAAAGTAAACGCTTCATCATCATATAATAGTAGAAAATCCCAAAAATTGGTTTTGTTTTAAATTTAAAAAAAGTTGAGAAAACGATTGCCTAATTTACAAATGGAAAGCAGAGAGGATTCTCACTTTATTTTTGCTTAATAAGGTAAGTGAAACCCTTATTCCTATTTTGTTTGTTTCCTGAAAGGATATATATACAAGTAAGAAGAAAAAATTTAAAAAAAATAATCAAAAAAGTTATTTAAAACCGCTTGCATTTATCAAGAAAATAAGCTATACTAGTAATAGCGCAAACGTTTGCGTTCATAAAAATGTAATATCTAACTATAAACACATGAGGTGCTTATTATGAAAAAACGTCAAAGTGGTGTGTTGATGCACATTTCTTCTCTTCCAGGAGCATACGGAATCGGATCATTTGGTAAAAGTGCTTACGACTTCGTTGATTTCTTGGTTCGCACAAAACAACGTTACTGGCAAATCCTTCCACTAGGAACAACTAGTTACGGAGACTCTCCTTACCAATCTTTCTCAGCCTTCGCAGGGAACACTCATTTTATCGATTTAGATATCTTGGTGGAACAAGGCTTGTTGCAAGCAAGTGACCTTGAAGGGGTTGACTTTGGTAGTGATGCGTCTGAAGTTGATTATGCGAAAATCTACTATGCACGTCGTCCTCTTTTAGAAAAAGCGGTAAAACGTTTCTTGGAAGTAGGAGATGTTAAGGATTTTGAGAAATTCGCTCAAGACAACCAATCATGGCTTGAACTCTTTGCAGAGTATATGGCTATCAAAGAGCATTTTGACAATCTTGCTTGGACTGAATGGCCAGATGCAGATGCTCGTGCTCGTAAAGCTTCAGCACTTGAAAGCTACCGTGAGCAATTGGCAGACAAGTTGGTTTACCACCGTGTGACTCAATACTTCTTCTTCCAACAATGGTTGAAATTGAAAGCTTACGCTAACGACAACTACATCGAAATCGTTGGGGACATGCCAATCTATGTAGCGGAAGATTCAAGCGATATGTGGGCAAATCCACATCTCTTCAAGACAGATGTCAACGGTAAGGCGACTTGCATCGCAGGATGCCCACCAGATGAGTTTTCTGCAACTGGTCAGCTTTGGGGTAACCCAATCTATGACTGGGAAGCAATGGACAAAGACGGCTACAAATGGTGGATTGAACGCTTGCGTGAAAGCTTCAAAATCTACGACATCGTTCGTATCGACCACTTCCGTGGTTTCGAATCTTACTGGGAAATCCCTGCTGGTTCCGATACAGCAGCACCTGGTGAGTGGGTGAAAGGTCCTGGCTACAAGCTTTTTGCAGCCGTTAAGGAAGAGCTTGGTGAGCTAAACATCATCGCAGAAGACCTTGGTTTCATGACAGACGAAGTTATCGAATTGCGTGAACGTACTGGCTTCCCAGGAATGAAGATTCTTCAATTTGCTTTCAACCCAGAAGACGAAAGCATCGATAGCCCACACTTGGCACCTGCTAACTCAGTTATGTACACAGGAACACACGATAACAATACGGTCCTTGGTTGGTACCGTAACGAGATCGATGATGCGACTCGTGAATACATGGCTCGCTACACTAACCGTAAAGAATACGAAACAGTGCCACATGCTATGCTTCGTACAGTCTTTTCATCAGTTAGCTTCATGGCAATTGCAACTATGCAAGATTTGCTAGAATTGGATGAGGCAGCTCGTATGAACTTCCCATCTACCCTTGGTGGAAACTGGTCTTGGCGTATGACTGAAGATCAATTGACACCAGCTGTCGAGGAAGGCTTGCTTGACTTGACAACAATCTATCGCCGAATCAATGAAAATTTGGTAGAATTAAAGAAATAATACAATATCAGGAGACACCTTAAACATGTTATCACTACAAGAATTTGTACAAAATCGTTACAATAAAACCATTGCAGAATGTAGCAATGAAGAGCTTTACCTGGCTCTTCTTAACTACAGCAAGCTTGCAAGTAGTCAAAAACCAGTTAACACTGGTAAGAAAAAAGTTTACTACATCTCAGCTGAGTTCTTGATTGGTAAACTTTTGTCAAACAACTTGATCAATCTTGGTCTTTACGACGATGTTAAAAAAGAACTTGCAGCTGCAGGTAAAGACTTGATCGAAGTTGAAGAAGTTGAATTGGAACCATCTCTTGGTAATGGTGGTTTGGGACGTTTGGCTGCCTGCTTTATCGATTCAATTGCTACTCTTGGTTTGAACGGTGACGGTGTTGGTCTTAACTACCACTACGGTCTTTTCCAACAAGTTCTTAAAAATAACCAACAAGAAACAATTCCAAACGCATGGTTGACAGAGCAAAACTGGTTGGTTCGCTCAAGCCGTAGCTACCAAGTGCCATTTGCTCACTTCACATTGACATCAACTCTTTACGATATCGATGTACCTGGTTACAAGACAGAAACTAAGAACCGCTTGCGTTTGTTTGATTTGGATTCAGTTGATTCTTCAATCATTAAAGACGGTATCAACTTTGACAAGACAGATATCGCTCGCAACTTGACTCTTTTCCTTTACCCAGATGATAGTGACCGTCAAGGTGAATTGCTCCGTATCTTCCAACAATACTTCATGGTTTCAAACGGTGCGCAATTGATCATCGACGAAGCAATCGAAAAAGGAAGCAACTTGCATGACCTTGCTGATTATGCAGTTGTACAAATCAACGATACTCACCCATCAATGGTCATCCCTGAATTGATCCGTCTTTTGACTGCTCGTGGTATCGATCTTGATGAAGCAATCTCAATCGTTCGTAGCATGACTGCCTACACTAACCACACAATCCTTGCTGAAGCCCTTGAAAAATGGCCTCTTGAATTCTTGCAAGAAGTGGTTCCTCACTTGGTACCAATCATCGAAGAATTGGACCGTCGTGTGAAAGCAGAAGTGAAAGATCCAGCTGTTCAAATTATTGACGAGAGTGGACGTGTTCACATGGCTCACATGGATATCCACTACGGATACAGTGTTAACGGAGTAGCAGCACTTCACACTGAAATCTTGAAGAACTCTGAGTTGAAAGCTTTCTACGACCTTTACCCAGAAAAATTCAACAACAAAACAAACGGTATCACTTTCCGTCGTTGGCTCATGCATGCTAACCCAAGCTTGTCTCACTACTTGGATGAGATTCTTGGAGAAGGTTGGCACCATGAAGCAGATGAGCTTGAAAAACTCTTGTCTTATGAAGACAAAGCAGCTGTCAAAGAAAAATTGGAAAGCATCAAGGCTCACAACAAACGTAAATTGGCTCGTCACTTGAAAGAACACCAAGGTGTGGAAATCAATCCAAACTCTATCTTTGATATCCAAATCAAACGTCTTCACGAGTACAAACGCCAACAAATGAACGCTTTGTACGTAATCCACAAATATCTTGACATCAAAGCTGGGAACATCCCTGCTCGCCCAATCACAATCTTCTTTGGTGGTAAAGCAGCTCCAGCCTACACAATTGCTCAAGACATCATCCACTTGATCCTTTGCATGTCAGAAGTTATTGCTAACGATCCAGCAGTAGCTCCACACCTGCAAGTAGTTATGGTTGAAAACTACAACGTTACTGCAGCAAGCTTCCTTATCCCAGCATGTGATATCTCAGAACAAATCTCACTTGCTTCTAAAGAAGCTTCAGGTACTGGTAACATGAAATTCATGTTGAACGGAGCTTTGACACTTGGTACTATGGACGGTGCTAACGTGGAAATCGCTGAGTTGGTTGGCGACGAAAACATCTACATCTTTGGTGAAGATTCAGAAACTGTTATCGACCTTTACGCAAAAGCAGCTTACAAATCAAGCGAATTCTACGCCCGTAAAGCTATCAAACCATTGGTTGACTTCATCGTTAGCGATGCAGTTCTTGCAGCTGGAAACAAAGAGCGCTTGGAACGTCTTTACAAGGAATTGATCAACAAAGACTGGTTCATGACTCTTCTTGACTTGGAAGACTACATCAAAGTCAAAGAGCAAATGTTGGCTGACTACGAAGACCGTGACGCATGGTTGGATAAAGTTATCGTTAACATTTCTAAAGCAGGATTCTTCTCATCTGACCGTACAATCGCTCAGTATAACGAAGATATCTGGCACTTGAATTAATACTCTTCGAAAATCTCTTCAAACCACGTCAGCGTTGCCTTGCCGTACTCAAGTACAGCCTGCGGCTAGCTTCCTAGTTTGCTCTTTGATTTTCATTGAGTATAAGATACAAGATTTAGACTAATACACTTTCCTATAAAGCGAATTTCGATTGAAATTCGCTTTTTTGAATGCTATGGATTTGAGCCAATCTTGTCTTAAAAAGAGAGAAATCATAGACACATTGAACGTTTAAAAAGTTGGTTTTACTGTCTTTCAACCTCATGCTTCTTCGTAGTTGATTACCTCATATCTCTTGTATTCACTTACACAAAGTATTATAATATGATTGTAGGAAAGAAGGTGTTCTTATGATACATACACTTAAATTGGTGTTGTTTATTACCTTTCTTGTAATAAGCTTGTTACCTGATAAGATTTTTGGAAAAAATAAAAAAATTTGGAAAATAGTTCTTGCAATATTGATGGCGGCGACAGCATTGTCATTTATGTACTAAGCTATTTTAAGAATGTAGGGTTTATTTCCCTACATTCTTTTTAGTTTTTTCTGTTTTATAAATTCTATTTATCCAAGCGCTTCAAAAACTAACTTTTTTAAAAGTTAAGTGTTAGTAAGCTTGTAAGAAACCTAGTTTAAAACAGTAAACCAGCGCTTAAAATGCTGGTTTTTACTGTCTTCAGCCTTCTATTTCTTTGTAGATGATTACCTCATATCCCTTGTATTCGCTTACACAAAGTATTATAATATAATTGTAGGAAAGAAGGTGTTTTTATGTGGAAAAAATATTTTTCAAAATATAAATGGACTGATTTATTTTGGATTTTATTTGTTATTTTAACATGCCTCTTGGCGGGTAATAGTAATCTTTACCCCCTTACCCATCAAGAAATCTCTTATCATGGGTGCTTATCGGGAATTACACTTGCCTTATTTCACTTGCTATTTATTGATAAGTTTTTTATTTCGAATCGAAAATAAATGGAGAAGCTAAAAGCTTTAAATGTTTTAGACTTTTGGGATAGATAGTTTAAAAATTGAAATTTAAAACCGCAGATCTTCTTGAAATGCGGTTTTTTGTGTCAATTATAGTTCTCTCCCAACCAAAATCTCTGCTTCAATGGTAATCTCTGTCAGTTGGCTCCAGTCAATCTTGCTCTGGTCGATGTGAAAGAGGAGAGGAGTCATACTGAGTAGGGCTTGGAGCTGCTTTGCTGTGATAGACTGGGTTAGTGAGGCAGTTTGACTAGATAGGATGGTAAAGTGATCTTGGAAATGATTTTTGATATCTTGGTTGGAATAGTCCTTGTTTGTCAGCTGGTCTTGTACCTTCTGACGGATTTCCTTGAGGTGATTTTTAGTTGGAATAACCTTTATCAAGATACCGTCTTTGGATAAAACGCGACGAAATTCTCCATAGTTGGCAGGTGAGAAGATATCAAGCAGGATATCCATACTGGCGTCTTTTATAGGAAGTCGTGCCAAGTCACCAACGAACCAATTGACTGCCCAGTTGGGTTCGCTCTTGGCAGCGATTTGGACGGAATCTTTGGAAATGTCGAAGGCATAGAAGGTTTTGTCAGGATGGCTTTCTTGGAGTTTACGAGAATAGAAACCTTCACCACAACCGATATCTAAAATTGTTTTGGCATTTTTTGAGTTTGAAAGTAAATCAGATACAGCCTCTAGAATAGCTTGATAAAATCCAGCTTCTAGGATTTGCTGGCGATTTTGGAAGTTTTCCTTGTCGTAGTTGGCAGATTGCTTGATTTGAGGTGCCAGATTGACATAGCCGAATTTTGACAGATCAAAAGAATGGTGATTGCTACACTTGAGACTGCTAGCTACTAGAGGTAGCTTTTCTTGACAGATGGGACAGGCAAAGGCAGTAGCAGAAGCAAAACGTTGAAGTTTGGGTTTGAGATTTGTATTCATAGTTTAAGTGTATCAAAAGAGGCAAATGAAAGCAACTTTAGGAATAAGTAGATGGGAGATTCAGTAGAAATAAAACTAATTCTCCAATTTATAGAATAAAATTGCTTTTATATCTAAATTTCTATATAATAATGATAAGGAGGAAATAAGTATGTTAAAAGAAGTATTAACCGTTGCAAAAGTTGCGAAAAAATCATCACTCTTTTTGGGTGGTGTCGCATTTGGTACCCTTGGCTTGAAAATCTTAGCAAGTAAGGAAGCTAAAAAAGGTTATTCTAAAGCTTTGGCTAAGGCTTACAAGTTGAAAGACGGGCTAGATGCATCTGTTTCTGTTGTGAAACAACATGGAGACGATGTCTTGCAAGATGCCAAATATTTGTACGAGCAAGAGAAAAAAGAAGAGCAATTAGATAGCCTTATAGGAGAATAATATGTCTTTTAAAGTGCTACATAGAGGATACCAACATATCCGACTATCATCTTCTTTTTCACTCACCTTGGATATTCAAGACTATCTTCGTTCCTTGGCGAGAGATGAAAAGGGGATTGAGTCTATCCAGTTTTACATGGATCAACAGCACTTTACTCTACGTATAAAAGAAGGCTTTTCTGTATTAGATAATGCAGAAGCCTTTTTAAAAAGAATTGATAAAGGGAAAGTTTCTGAGTTGATGACTCTTCCCATTCGTAGAGAAGAGAGTGCTTATTCTATTGTTTCAGGTGCAGCGATTAAGCGTATACTTTTTCGTAGTTTTGTGCCGTATCCTATTCGCTATATATGGACTTGTTATCAGGCTTTTGGCTATATTAGAGAAGCCTATCAAACACTAGCGCGTAAGGAACTAACGATGGAGGTCTTGGACTGTTCGGCGATTTTATTGTCCTTGTTTATGAACCAATCCAAGACAGCTAGCAATATCATGTTTATGCTTGATTTGGGGAATCATTTAGATCAGTGGTCCTTGAAAAAAACTGCAACGGATTTAGAACAGAGTCTTCTTGCAAAAGAGAGCGATGTATTCCTAGTACAGGGCGATACGGTTGTTAGTATCAAGAGTTCTGATGTTCAAATAGGAGATGTCTTGGTCTTATCTCAAGGGAATGAAATTCTGTTTGATGGACAAGTAGTTTCAGGTTTAGGTATGGTCAACGAAAGTTCTTTGACAGGAGAGAGTTTTCCAGTTGAAAAAAGAGAGTCTGATTTGGTTTGTGCAAATACAGTATTAGAAACTGGAGAGTTGCGCATTCGTGTAACCGATAATCAGATGAACAGCCGGATTTTACAGCTGATTGAGTTGATGAAGAAATCTGAAGAAAACAAGAAAACGAAACAACGCTATTTCATCAAAATGGCGGACAAGGTCGTCAAATATAATTTCTTGGGGGCTGGTCTGACTTACCTATTAACAGGTTCTTTTTCTAAGGCTATTTCTTTCCTATTGGTCGATTTCTCCTGCGCTTTGAAAATCTCTACTCCTGTAGCTTATTTAACAGCTATCAAGGAGGGGTTGAATCGTGAAATGGTGATTAAGGATGGGGATGTTCTGGAGAAATATCTGGAAGTTGATACTTTCTTGTTTGATAAGACGGGAACAATCACAACTAGCTATCCGATAGTTGAAAAGGTGTTACCTTTTGGGGACTATAGTGAGGAAGATATTCTCAGAATCAGTGCCTGTCTTGAGGAACACATTTATCATCCTATTGCTAATGCCATCGTCAAGCAAGCTGAGATAGAGGGGATTGAACATGAGGAAATGCATGGGAAACTCCAATATATCGCAAGCAAGGGGATCAAATCTCATATAGATGGGCAACCAGTTCTTATTGGGAATTATGTTTTGATGCAGGATGAGCAAATTCATATCAGTTCAGAACAAAATGCTTTAATTGAAGAGTACAAGAGTCACTATAATCTCTTATTCTTGGCTTATCAGAATGAATTGATTGGAATGTTCTGTATTCATACTCCTTTGAGAAAAGAAGCAAAAGCAGCCTTGGAGAAACTTAAGGCACAAGGGAAAAAATTGATTCTGGCAACAGGGGACACCTTGGTTAGAACAGAGGAATTAGTCAAAGATTTGCCCTTTGATCAGGTCTATACAGACTTGAAACCTGATGGAAAATTTGAGTTAGTAGAGGAACTGCAGAAAGCAGGTCACACTATTTTGATGGTTGGGGATGGGTTGAATGACTCAGCGGCTCTAACCCTATCAGATATCGGTGTGGTGATGAATGAGAGTGCAGACATTTCTAAGCAGATGAGCGATATCTTATTGTTAGATAATCGCTTGGATTTCTTCCAAGAGTTGGATTGGCTATCATCATCTTTGCAAACACTCATCAAGAAGAATATTCAAGATACCGTTGTCGTAAATAGTAGTTTGATTGGCTTTGGCTTGTTTAATTGGCTCAGTCCTTCAAATCTCTCTATCTTACATAATCTAACAACCTTGCGCATAGTCCTACGTAGTCTGTCTATTAAGCCTAGATAGATGTGCTTATCAACAACAAAAAGGAGTTACCTTTCTCGAGGTTAACTCCTTTATTTATAGATCAATGTTGAACAGTTTAGTAAGTCAATACAAAGTATTTTTTCTTCCCACGGCGGATAACGGTCAGTTCGTTCTCTAACTTATCTGCGTCACTCAAGACATAGTCAAGGTCTTGGATGCGGTCGCCGTTGACGTAGATAGCTCCGTTTTGGACGTCTTCACGGGCTTGGCGTTTTGAGTTAACTACACCAGATGAGACGAGCAGTTCCACGATATTGTGGTTTTCATCTGCTTGAACTTGGTAGTTTGGCACTCCACGAAGTCCTTGTTTGAGTTCTTTAACAGAAAGGTTTTTGATGTTTCCTGCAAAGAGTTGTTCAGTGATGTTGAGGGCTTCTTTGTAAGCTTCTTCTCCGTGAACAAGAGTCACGACTTCACGAGCGAGAATTTTTTGAGCCAAGCGTTCGTGTGGCGCTGCTTCAAATTGTTTACGAATGTCTTCAATCTCATCAAGTGACAAGAAAGTAAAGATCTTCAAGAAGCGAACAGCGTCAGCGTCCATAACGTTCATCCAGAATTGGTACATTTCATATGGGGAAGTCTTTTCAGGATTGAGCCAGACTGCGTTTCCTTCTGATTTACCAAATTTCTTACCAGTTGCATCTGTGATCAGTGGAACAGTGATAACATGGCCAGTCTTGTCAGCCTTACGACGAAGTAATTCGGTACCAGCTGTCATATTTCCCCACTGGTCAGAACCACCGATTTGAAGCGTTACGTTGTGGTCTTGGTTAAGGACGAAGAAGTCGTAACCTTGCATGATTTGGTAAGCAAACTCAGTGTATGAAATTCCTGTTTCAATCCGTTTTTTCACAGACTCCTTGCTCATCATGTAGTTGACAGTAAAGTATTTTCCGATATCACGGAGGAAGTCAATGAAGCTGATGCTGCCAAACCAGTCGTAGTTGTTGACCATGACAGCCTTGTTTTCACCATTTTCAAAGTCAAGAAAACGAGAAAGTTGTCCTTGGATAGACTTGACCCAGCCATCTACTGTGTCTTTTGTTTGGAGACTACGTTCAGCATCTTTGAAGGACGGATCTCCGATGAGACCTGTAGCACCGCCAACGAGCGCATAAGGTTTGTGGCCTGCTAGTTGCAAGCGACGACTTGTCAAGATTGCGACAAGGTGGCCTAGGTGAAGGCTGTCAGCAGTTGGATCGTAGCCAGTATAATAAGAAACTTGACCTTCTTCTAGGGCTTTACGCAAAGCTTCTTCATCAGTCGTTTGAAAAATCAAACCACGCTCTTTTAGCTCATCAAAAATGTGCATGTGTCTTTTCTCCTTTTTAAAAATATTGTTTCTACCTATTGTATCACAAACTTGGGCAATAGCCTAGTAGAATAGGGAAGAAAGTGGCTATTTTATTGAAAGTTTACCTTTTATGGTATAATAGATAGAGTGAGGAAATCCATGCAAAATCAATTAAATGAATTAAAACAAAAAATGCTGGAATTTTTCCAGCTAGTAAAATCAAAAATAAATCATAAAAAATCAGAGAAAGTCTCAGAAGAGAAGCAGTCGGATGGGACAGGTGGGAAAGTTCTGGCTATCCTAGGTAGCATTTTAGTTGTTATCAAAGGAATTTTGAATACTCTCTTTATTCTAGGCTTTATCGGTGGGCTTTTTGGTGCTGGTGTAGCTCTTGGTTATGGAGTTGCTTTGTTTGACAAGGCCAAGGTTCCCCAATCGGAGGACTTGGTCAAGCAGGTTAAAAATATTTCTTCCATCTCAGAAATTGTTTATGCAGATGGGAGTGTCATTGCTTCTATCGAGAGCGACCTACTGCGAACTTCTGTTTCATCTGAGGAGATATCAGACAATCTCAAAAAGGCTATCGTTGCTACTGAGGACGAACATTTTCTTGAACATAACGGGGTTGTGCCAAAAGCTGTGATTCGGGCGACTTTGGGAACCTTTGCAGGTTTGGGTTCATCTAGCGGGGGCTCGACCTTGACCCAACAGTTAATCAAGCAACAAGTGGTCGGAGATGCTCCGACTTTGGCTCGTAAGGCTACAGAAATTGTCGATGCCCTTGCCTTGGAACGCAGTATGAGCAAGGATGAAATCTTGACCACTTATCTCAATGTCGCTCCCTTTGGTCGAAATCATAAAGGACAGAATATTGCAGGTGCTCAGCAAGCTGCTGAAGGGATTTTCGGTATCGATGCCAACAAGTTGAGTATTCCTCAAGCCGCTTTCTTAGCAGGTTTGCCACAGAGTCCGATTACTTATTCCCCTTATGAAAATACTGGAGAGTTAAAGAGTGATGAAGACTTAAAACTTGGTTTGAAGCGGGGCAAGGATGTTCTCTACAACATGTACCGTACGGGTGCTCTGACTCAGGAAGAATACGACCAGTACAAGGATTATAATCTCAAACAAGATTTCTTGCCATCAGGAACTGTCAATGCTGTTTCGAGAGATTATCTTTACTTTACGGCTATGGCTGAAGCGACAGACCGTATGTATGATTATTTAGTTCAACAGGACAATGTCTCTAGTCAGGAGTTGAAAAAGGAAGCGGTTCAAAAGGCCTATCATGAACGAGCTGAGCAGGAGTTAAGTAACGGTGGCTATAAAATCACGACAACAATCAATAAAAAAATCCATACTGCCATGCAAAATGCAGTTGCTAACTACGGTCGTTTGGTAGATGATGCGACTGGGCAGCCTGAAGTAGGGAATGTTTTGATGGACAATAAAACGGGGGCTGTTCTAGGCTTTGTTGGTGGTCGTAATTACCAGACTAACCAAAACAATCACGCCTTTGACACTAAGCGCTCGCCAGCCTCTACAACCAAGCCTTTGTTGGCCTACGGGATTGCCATTGACCAAGGTTTGATGGGAAGCGCTAGTATCTTGTCCAATTATCCGACAAAATTCTCTAATGGAAATCCTATCATGTATGTAAACAGTCCAGGTACAGGCATGATGACTTTGGGTGAAGCCTTGAACTATTCGTGGAATATCCCAGCCTATTGGACCTATCGTATGCTTCGTGAGAAGGGTGTAGATGTCAAGGGTTACATGGAGAAAATGGGTTACGAGATTCCGGAGTACGGTATCGAAAGTCTGCCTATGGGTGGTGGGATTGAAGTCACAGTTGCCCAGCATACCAATGGTTATCAAACAATTGCCAATAATGGTGTCTACCATCAGAAACATGTGATTTCTAAGATTGAATCATCTGACGGTAGAGCAATTTATGAATTCCAAGACAAACCAGTTCAAGTGTACTCGAAGGCAACGGCAACAATTATGCAGAGTTTGCTTCGTGAGGTGATTTCATCTCGGATCACTTCAAGTTTCCAAACGGATTTGGCTTCTATCAATTCAAGCTTAGCTCGTGCAGACTGGATTGGTAAGACTGGTACAACCAATGAAGATGAAAACATGTGGCTCATGCTGTCAACACCAAGATTGACTCTAGGTGGTTGGCTAGGGCATGATGACAACCGCCCAATGGCTAAGGGGGCTGGGCATTATCGAAATGCCAAATATATGGCTTACTTGGTCAATGCTATCCAACAGGCTGAGCCTGGTGTTTGGGGCAATGAACGCTTTAGTCTTGATTCTAGTGTGACCCAATCTCAGGTCCTCAGGTCTACGGGGCAAAAGCCGGGCAAAGTATCTGTTAATGGAAAAACAGTGGATCTTTCAGGTTCTACTGTAACGAGCTATTGGGCTAATAAAGCGGGAGCTCCTACAACAAGCTATCACTTTGCTATTGGAGGAAACGAATCAGATTATCAAAACGCTTGGTCAAGTATCGTTAGCACACTGCCAACTCCTTCCAGCTCAAGTACTAGTTCGAATAACAGTTCAAGTAGTAGTTCTAGCAACAGTAGCAATTCAAGCGATACTAAACCTTCTTCTTCAAGGGCGAGACGATAAGTTCTTTAAACTTTTCTAAATGAAGTGGCTAATCAATGGATTGCCACTTTTTTCTTTTTTCCTTTCGTGTTACAATAAAGGTATGAATCAGTATCAGAAAAAGATTGTTAAAGGAACCATTTATTCGCTCCTATCCGGCTTAATCTGGGGAATTTGTGGGATTCTAGGAGAGTATTTCTTTACTCATTATCAAGTATCCTCTGGCTGGATTACCTCTATGCGTTTGACACTAGCAGGGAGTCTTGTGCTCATTTGGTCTGCGATGCAATTAAAATCGCAAGTGCTAGATATTTGGCGAGATAAGAAAAATTACCTGCCCTTTTTGGCCTATGCTATTTTGGGGATTTTTTCAGTCCAGTATTTTTTCTACCTCTGCGTAGAATATTCAAATGCAGCGACAGCAACTATTTTACAGTTTATTAGCCCTGTCTTTATCCTCTTTTACAATCGCTTAATTTATAAAAAACGAGCGTCAAAAAGTGCTATTTTCTATGTTTTGATTGCCATGCTGGGCGTTTGCCTGATGGCGACAAAGGGAGATCTCTCTCAATTATCCATGACGCCGCTAGCTCTTATAACAGGTCTGCTGAGTGCCATGGGGGTTATGTTTAATGTTATCCTACCTCAGCCTTTTGCTAAGCGTTATGGTTTTGTTCCCACCGTTGGGTGGGGGATGATTTTGGCCGGTTTATTTAGCAATGTCCTCTCGCCGGTTTATCAGCTTTCCTTTACTCTTGATATTTGGAGTATCTTGATTTGTCTCATTATCGCTTTCTTTGGGACGGCTTTTGCCTTTTTTATTTCCATGAAGGCTGTTTCCTTGGTTTCTCCTTTGGTGGTTTCCGTTATCAGTGCCAGTGAACCTCTCTCTTCTGCCCTTTTGAGTGTTTTATTTTTAGGCTTGGTAGTGGATTGGTCCCTTCTTCTAGCTATGGCCTTGATTATTTTGCCCATGATTTTCCTATCGGTAGAAGAAGCGAAAGAAAGTGAATAAAAAGTCTTTTCTTAATTCTAAAAGTGTGCTATACTAGAATAGTCAATAAAACACGGGGAGATAGTTGTGAAGAGTGTTTTTAGGTTGTATCGGTAGGGGCTTGCTTTTACCGACAGCACGTTTTATCTCACATCCCTAAAAATCATACCTAAAAACAAACAAAAAGGCTTCAAATTTGAGGCCTTTTTTGGTAGAATAGGTATCATTAAAATGAACTAGGAGGCGCCTATGACTGCTACAAAAATGAACGCTCAAGAAATTATCCAATTTATCGCCAATGCTGAAAAGAAAACCAGTGTGAAAGTAACCTTTGAGGGACAACTCGCAACTGCTGTACCAAGCTCTGTTGTCAAACTAGGGAATGTCCTATTTGGAGACTGGAAAGATGTGGCTCCGCTTCTCGATGGTTTGGTAGAAAACCAAGACTATGTTGTTGAGCAAGACGCTCGTAATTCTGCAGTTCCTTTGCTAGATAAACGTGCTATCAATGCTCGTATTGAGCCGGGTGCTATTATCCGTGATCAGGTTGAAATTGGTGACAATGCTGTTATCATGATGGGAGCGGTTATCAATATCGGTGCTGAAATTGGTGCAGGAACCATGATTGACATGGGTGCTATCCTTGGTGGCCGTGCTATCGTGGGGAAAAACAGCCACGTTGGTGCAGGTGCCGTTCTTGCAGGTGTGATTGAGCCAGCTAGCGCAGAACCAGTCCGTGTTGGAGATAATGTTCTCATCGGTGCCAACGCAGTGGTTATCGAAGGAGTCCAAATCGGTAGTGGTTCAGTTGTCGCAGCAGGAGCTATTGTTACCCAAGATGTCCCAGAAAATGTGGTAGTAGCAGGTGTTCCAGCTCGTATTATCAAAGAGATTGATGCCCAAACCCAACAAAAAACAGCGCTAGAGGATGCGCTTCGTACCTTATAATTGTAAAAGTAATAAAGAGGCGGAACCCTTCTTCCAGCCTCTTTCTGCTATATCGGAGGATAGATAGATGTTAGATTTGATTCAGACTAGACGAGATTTGCACCAGATTCCAGAGATTGGCTTGGAGGAGTTCAAGACTCAAGCTTATCTGTTGGATGTGATTGAGAAATTGACTGCGGGTAAGAATTTTGTCCAAGTTCGAACTTGGCGGACAGGGATTTTGGTCTATTTGCAGGGAAGTCAGCCGGAGCGGACCATTTGTTGGCGGACAGATATTGATGGTCTGCCTATCGTTGAACAAACAGGCCTTCCTTTTGCTTCTCAGCACCAAGGTCGCATGCACGCCTGTGGACATGATTTCCACATGACTATTGCCTTGGGCTGTCTTGAGCGAGCCCTTGAGGAGCAACCAAAGAACAATCTGCTCTTTCTGTTTCAACCTGCTGAAGAAAATGAAGCTGGTGGTATGCTCATGTATGAGGATGGCGCTTTTGGAGATTGGTTACCAGATCAATTTTATGGCCTCCATGTACGTCCAGATTTAAAAGTTGGCCAGATTGCGACCAATACTCATACACTCTTTGCAGGTACTTGCGAGGTGAAGATCCGTTTCAAAGGCAAAGGGGGACACGCAGCCTTTCCACATGAAGCTAATGACGCCTTGGTGGCGGCTAGTTACTTTGTGACCCAGGTGCAGTCAGTTGTCAGCCGCAATGTCAACCCAATCGAGGGAGCAGTGGTGACCTTTGGTCTTTTCCAAGCCGGAACAACCAACAATGTCATCACAGACACAGCCTTTTTACATGGAACTATTCGGGCTTTGACACAGGACATGAGTCTCTTGGTGCAAAAGCGGGTCAAAACAGTTGCAGAAGGAGTTGCAGCAGCCTTTGATATGGAAGTCGAAGTGGAACTCAAACAAGGTGGATACCTGCCTGTTGAGAACAATCCAGCCTTGGCGCGTGAACTAATGAATTTCTTTGAAGAAAAAGAGGGAATCGAGCTGATTGATATCGAACCTGCTATGACAGGTGAGGACTTTGGTTATCTCCTTTCAAAGGTTAATGGCGTTATGTTTTGGCTAGGTATCGATAGTCCCTACGCCCTTCATCACCCTCAGATGAGTCCCAAGGAAGAGGCATTAGCTATTGGGGTGGATGCGGTCTCTAGTTTCCTGAAAAAGAAGGCAGCAGAGTAGAGGGGTTGTCTATGAAATCGGAATTACGGAAGCAAGTCTTACAAGAAATGAAGGCTTTATCTCGAGAGCAAAAACAGTTTATAGACCAAGCTTTAACTGAGCGACTTTTACAACACCCCTTTTACCAAGAAGCCGAGGTCATCGCAACCTATCTTTCTTTTTCTCATGAGTTTCAAACGCAGGAACTGATTGAGCAGGCGCTGAAGGACGGCAAGAAGGTTCTGATACCCAAAACCTATCCCAAGGGGCGCATGGACTTTGTGGTCTATGATCCACAGCAGTTGGTAAAAACTTCCTTTGGATTACTGGAACCACAGGGAGATTTGGAAGTAGTGGATGCTTCTCAGATTGATTTGATTCATGTTCCTGGTCTGGCTTTTACGACGGAAGGATATCGGATTGGATACGGTGGAGGTTATTATGACCGCTATCTGGAACATTTTTCTGGTCATACTTTGAGTACGGTTTATCCTTGTCAAATTCAGGACTTTATCTCTGAAAATCATGATATTCCTGTTCAGGAGGTACTGATTGATGAAGGAAATCTTTGATAGACGTTACCCTGTGACGAGTTTCTTTCTCTTAGTGACGGCCTTGGTATTTCTACTAATGTTGGTGAGCACAGGCGGAAACTTTGACAGGGCAGACACATTATTTCGATTTGGAGCTATGTATGGACCAGCTATTCGCCTCTTTCCTGAGCAGATTTGGCGTCTCTTTTCTGCCATTTTTGTTCATATTGGGTGGGAGCATTTCATTGTTAATATGCTTTCGCTCTATTATCTTGGTAGGCAAGTAGAGGAAATTTTCGGATCCAAGAAGTTTTTCTTTCTCTATCTTTTATCAGGAATGATGGGCAATCTCTTTGTTTTTGTATTTAGTCCCAAATCCTTAGCAGCAGGAGCCTCTACCTCTCTTTATGGGCTATTTGCTGCGATTATCATTCTTCGCTATGCAACGCGTAATCCTTATATCCAACAGCTAGGGCAATCTTATCTGACACTTTTTGTGGTTAACATTATTGGAAGTGTTCTGATTCCAGGAATCAGCCTAGCAGGCCATATCGGGGGAGCAGTTGGTGGAGCATTTCTAGCAATTATCTTTCCAGTCCGAGGAGAAAGACGGATGTATAGTAGCAGCCAGAGGTTAGGAGCGGTAGTGTTATTCGTAGGATTGGCAGTCTTGCTTCTCTACAGGGGAATGGGGTTTTGACGACTAATATGTAAACTTGAATAAGAAAAAAGCTACTTAAAAAATGAGTAGCTTTTAATGTGAGTTGGAACCATTCGAAACAACACAGCTCTAAAACCGCAAGCCCTCTCTCTGTTGGGTTGTCAAGGTTTTGGAACCATTCGAAACAACACAGCTCTAAAACACCTCTATTTGAGGAAAAGCGGTTGACTATGTTTTGGAACCATTCGAAACAACACAGCTCTAAAACTGGAATACACCAGAAAACCACTCTCCGATAGTTTTGGAACCATTCGAAACAACACAGCTCTAAAACTCTAGCTGTAACTTGCTGTACTGCTGACTCGTTTTGGAACCATTCGAAACAACACAGCTCTAAAACGTTTGCTCATCCTTGAGTTCTCCTAGGATTGTTTTGGAACCATTCGAAACAACACAGCTCTAAAACTTTCCTTTACCACCTTTGCCTCCGCCACCGGTTTTGGAACCATTCGAAACAACACAGCTCTAAAACTTTAGACGAGGTGGAAATATCTTATCTGCAGTTTTGGAACCATTCGAAACAACACAGCTCTAAAACGAGAAATTGGTAGAGCGATTTGAGAATGAAGTTTTGGAACCATTCGAAACAACACAGCTCTAAAACAACCAATAACGAGGGGAACTATGGACGTCTGTTTTGGAACCATTCGAAACAACACAGCTCTAAAACTATTTCTTAGGAATATTTCGTTCTACTTGCGTTTTGGAACCATTCGAAACAACACAGCTCTAAAACAAAGTAACTCAACGTTCCATTCGGCAAGCTGTTTTGGAACCATTCGAAACAACACAGCTCTAAAACCCATCACTAGAAACTTTGATAGAGCGGAACGTTTTGGAACCATTCGAAACAACACAGCTCTAAAACTGAATCGAAACAACACGGATGTGAATTGTGGTTTTGGAACCATTCGAAACAACACAGCTCTAAAACATACACAGAGATTGACAAGAAGTGGAACTTGTTTTGGAACCATTCGAAACAACACAGCTCTAAAACGACGGTAATCAGGCGCATACTAAAACAATTGTTTTGGAACCATTCGAAACAACACAGCTCTAAAACGTAGAGTGTTTATCTAAAGCTTTACGCTTATGTTTTGGAACCATTCGAAACAACACAGCTCTAAAACTTGTTCTCGTATACGATGAAATCAACAACGGTTTTGGAACCATTCGAAACAACACAGCTCTAAAACCTCGTAGAAAAATTTTTCTCACGAAATTTTGTAATCGCGCCATTTGTCCCAGCCAGACTTCAGCTCGTCAGGTCCCAATTGTTACTCTTATTATACCATATTTTCAGGGTTCAAGAAATAGTCTTGATCCAATACATACTGGGGAAAATCGTAGATTTTCCGAGGCTCAACAAACAAGACGGACAGTTGATTGAGTTGGATATACTCTATCAAATTTACTAACTCATCCTTTGATAGATAGGCGGATGCATTGATGAAAACAAGGAGTTTCTTTTTAGAAAGATACTTAAAAACCTGGACAATTTCTAGCATCTTTTCAAAAGGGGTATCACTCAGGGTTTCGACTTTGACACCAAGTGAATCGATTAACTCTAGAATGGTAATTTCATCATATTCTAGGTCTAACTCGTTTTCCAAACACTCAAATGCCAGCAATTCTGTAATCGTAGCAACCAACTTTTCAATCATGGACTTGACTTCGGGCTTGTCATTGAGTTGATTCTCTAAATCAGCATGTATCAGCTTGAGCATGGCAGGTGAGTTGAGATTGTATCCTAGGACATCCGTTATCACTAGTAACTCAGATTCTTTCAGAGCTTTTAGATTTCTATCAAACAACTTCAACTCCCCATCATCAGTATATTGGTAGAATTGCTTGATGATAGTTGAAAAGGTAAACTGGTCTTCCAACACTAAAAAAGTTGCATTTTCAATAGCTAATGGTTCATCCAATAGTGGGAAATTAATCTTCATCTCTAGGCTCCTCTCCTAGAAAGACCAAGCGTGCGTCGGAGTTTGCTACACTAGTATTCCGCTCTCCATTTAAGTAAATCATACGAGAAAACTGCTTTTCTGTAACGGTTAAGAGAGTAATGTTCCCCTTTTTAGGGTTATGAGTCTTGAGTCGCTCAATCATGGCGTTATTAGCAGAGTTGTTGAGCAAGAGCTTGCTATAGATGGAGAATTGGTGCATGATAAATCCCTCATCTATGAGGAACTTCCGAAATTTCCGATAGGCCTTGCGTTCCTCTACGGTATCAATTGGCATATCGAACATTAAAATCATACGCATATATCGATAACTCATATCCTAAACTCAGGAACTCCTTTCTCAGGTTGATTGAGAGCTTGGATGACTTTCTTAGTATAGTCACTGATGATATTGGACAGGTACATATCTTTACCATTGTAGTGAAAGGTATTTGAGAAAATAGTAAAAAGTTCTCGTTTGATTTTGACAAAAGAACTGTTTCGATTTTCATAGACAATTCTGTCAATAATCGGACGGAAAGGCTCCATAATATCACTAGCTAGGTTGAATTGATTAAACTGATTGGCATGTTTCAAGCCAAACTGAGTCATGCAGCCAGACAAAACAATCTCACGCGCAAACATACTCAAAATCAAGGTGTAGCCGTAGTCCAAGGCAGCATTGATATCACTATCTTGCTCACGACTAAAATCATTTCCAAACAAGGTGTTAAAATAAATCCGAGCTGCGTGCCCTTCACGGTTACTAGAATCAAACAAATCCAACCCATGATAGAGATCAATGACGGACTGGCTCTTTTCCAGAAAACCACAACTCCCCAGATAAAAAGCCTGATTGAGAATCTTTTGTGCAATGATGGTTGTCCAGATTTCCGCCTTTACATCTTCATTCCAAGCAATTTGACGAGAGAGTTGTAAACTGGAATCGTGTCGACCATAATAGGGCATTAAGTATGCCGTTGGCAAGCGTTTATCATCACAAAAGATGACCAGAATATTTTCATCTACCAAGCGTTTGATTAGCATAGTGGAGAGAACGATATCCGTCGTCTCCAAAAGCAGGATGTCCACCTCGGATAGGTGAATCAACTCTGTCCGAGAGGCATCTTTAAAAATCAAGTGGTTGTTCTTGTAGGAGAGTTTAGAGTGCGTATTGACTATAACGGTTCTCCATCCCATCAGTCTTCTCCCAGTTTGCTTAAGTCAATCCGAGTCTCGTAAAGACCAGTGATGGATTGGTGGATGAGGGTGGCGTTGAGGAGTGACGAAGGTGTATAGTCTCTGTATCGTGGAATTTTTACTCCCAAGAACTCGAAGTCAGAAGCACTTCCTTGTGAAGTTAACTCGAATAAACCAGCATTTTTACTATTTCTTGGACCAATGAAACTGAAACATAACTTTTCAATATCAACTGTTTCCCAATCAATAAATGCTTGTCTGATTCTTTCTCCATTTTTTAATGCGCCTACATACTTATCGTTAAAGTTAAGTACATATTCTAAAAGTTTAGCAAAATCATTTCGATGTTTCTCAACATACTCTAAGTGTTCTGGTTCAAGTGTTTTATTAATATTCTTAGCATGATACAAAAGAGTCGTATACTTTTCAGGGATGACCAATTCATTACCTTTATGAATTTCTCCTCGTTTATTGTTTGTCGATAGAATACTTGCTAGTCTTCTTCTTGTACCATCAGGAAACTCAAACAAACTATATTTAGGTAAAGTAATAGTTGATAGAATTTTTATGTATCCTTTTTCAAGAAGATAGTTTTCTTTGTTCTTTTCAAAATTTATTTTATCTAAAATAGAGATACCTTGAAATTCAAGAACGGTCTTTTGTTGTTTTTTCGCTCCTTTTTCAATAATAGCTTTAACTAAGACCGCGTATGAGTTAGAAATACCAGCGTAACCACCGTATTTTCGTGGGTCAAGCCCTTGTTTAATTGGGACAAGGTTTTCTTTACGATCTTCTGAAGGTTTAGGAGATGGATTGGAATTGAACAATCCTCTAGGTTTACCTCTATCTAGACCATGTGTTTGAATCTCTGTTTTCTTCACAATATTCACCTGCGGAAGTGAAAGAACTTTTTTAATTGTAGCGAAATCTTTTTCTTTATTCCAAGCGATTTCTCCAGTGTCCTTAGAGTATTCGATATTCTCTCGTTTTACGATGGTTCCGTCTGCGTAATGCACCTCTTCTTTAAAGAAGTTCAACAAGTTTGAGTAGAAGAAATACTTTTCAGTTGCTTTTTCAACTTCTTTAGGATCTTTGGATCTGGAAATATATCTCTTAATATCGTACTTTTGATAGTCACCATAGACGAATTCAGGCTCTAGTTTAGGATATTTCTTAAGGATAGCCTTAGCCACCACTGCATTTAAATAGGCATCATGTGCATGGTGGTAGTCATTGATTTCGCGTACCTTATATAACTTAAATTCTTTACGGAAGTTGGAAACTAGATTGGATTTCAAAGTGATAATTTTGACGGTACGGTTCTTCTTATCTTTCTCATTCACTTCTGTATTAAAACGGGCATCCAAAATCTGAGCAACATGTTTTGTGATTTGCCGTGTTTCAACTAGTTGGCGTCTGATAAAGCCAACTTTATCTCGCTCATCTAGCCCACCACGTTCAGCCTTGGTTAAATTATTAAATTTATGTTCTGAAATCAATTTGGAATCTAGTAATTGTTGCCAAAAAGCTTTTCTTTTTTGAACGACTTCTAAACTTGGAACATTATCGGATTTCCCACGATTATCCTTTGAACTAGTCAAGACACGGTTATCAAGAGAATCATCCTTGATAAAGGCCTGTGGGACGATGTGGTCAATGTCATAGCTGCTCAGTTGGTTGATATCAAGAGCTTCTCCAGTGTACATATCCTTCCCATTTTGGAGATAGTAAAGGAAGAGACGGTCATTTTGAAGTTGAATATTATCTGTTGGATGTTCTTTTAATATATTTGAATCAAGCCCAGGTGCTAAATTTTTTAGTGCATCTTCAATGCGCTTATATCTTTGTTGAGAATTCTTTTTCCCTCTGGCAGTTGTCTGATTTTCTCGTGCAATTTCAATCACAATGGACTCGGGAGCATGGCCCATAACTTTGACAAGCTCATCGACAAGCTTGATACTTTGTAAAATTCCCTTTTTAATAGCAGGACTACCTGGGAGTTCTTGGACAACTTGCTTCACATCGTTTGTCTTACCAACCACTTGTGCTTTTTGAATAATATCTTTGAAGGAAAGCCCGTCATCATTGATTAACTGCATAAAGTTACGATTGCTGTAGCCGTCATCAATCAAGTAGTCAAGAATTGTTTTACCAGTTTTTTTATCACAGATACCGTTGATTAGCTTAGCAGAGAGTTTTCCCCAACCAGTATAATGTCGACGAGTCAGTGCCTTGATCACTTTTTTATCAAAGATAGAGGCATATTGAGCAAGGCGTTGCTTGATCATCTCACGATCTTCAAAGATAGTTAGTGTGTGGACGATATTTTCAAGAATCTCTTCATTTTTAGGATCATCCATAAACTCTTTATCCTTGATTATTTTGAGTAAATCATGATAAGTAGAAAGACTAGCGTTAAATTGTTTTTCAATTCCTTTTAGTTCGATTCCATCGTAGCCATCAACATTGTGTAGATACTGAATGATGTCTTTTTCAGTTACTTTTCTTTTCTCTTTGAATAATTGATTGACAATTTGCTTCTTTTGCCCACTATCAAGGAATTGATAGTCTCTCAATCCCTCTGAAATAAATTTTACTTTTGTTAATTCATTGTAGACAGCAAATGTTTCATACAAGAGACTATGCTTGGGCAAAACTTTTTCCTCTGGCAGATACAAGTCATAGTTAGTCATCTTATTGATGAATTCTTCCGCAGAGCTTGCTTGATCAACAATTTCTTCAAAATTCCAAGGTCGGATTGCTTGGTCAGAGTTTCGAGTAAGCCAAGCAAAATTACGATTTCCACGAGCCAATGGGCCAACATAATAAGGAATACGGAAAGTCAAGATTGTCTCTATCTTTTCTTTATATTCCTTCAGAAATGGATAATGTTCTCCTTGCCGACGGATAATGGCATTCATTTCTTGAAGATGAATTTGATGAGGGATAGAACCATTATCAAAGGTGCGTTGTTTTCTCAAGAAATCTTCACGTTCAATTTTATCAAGGAAATAATCTGATCCTTCGAATTTAGAGAGAAGATTTTTGATGTACTTGTAAAATGCTTCTTGAGTGGTTTTGCCATTGATATACCTAGCATACCCATCTTTAGATTGGTCAGAGAAAACTTCATCATATTTTTCTTGAAGATTGTTTTGGATGAATTGTTTTAAAGCCGCTAAGTCTTTTTGGTGGTTTTCATAGCGCTCAATCATAGATGCTGATAGTGGGGCCTTAGTTGAAGAATCTGTAACAGTTAAGATTCCTGATAAAAGAATGGCATCATAGAGTTTTTTAGCAACTAGGAAAAGGTCTGCAAAGTCATCTCCAATTTGTCCGAGTAAGTTTTCCAAATCCTCATCATAGGTATCTTTAGAGAATTGTAGTGGAGCTTTTTCTTCCAAGTCAAAGTGTTTCTTAAAATCAGCTTGATTTCCTACAATCAGCTTGAGAAATTCTGAAAATAGATCAGTGGATTTTTCATAAGCAAAGAGTTTTAGAATGCGTTCTCTCTTAGCAGATTTACTAATTTTATCAGTAAAAATTGCTTCTACTTGTGCATTTTGTCCACTAAGTGAACTTCCTTCAAAGGTGTTGTCGTAAATGCTTATAAACTCGCTAAAGATTTTTTGGATATCATTGTTTTTAATATCGAAAGATTCTTCATACAAAAAATGTCCGCGGTATTTAATCATATGCGCTAATGCTAGATAGATCAAGCGCAAGTCAGTTTTTTCTTTTGAGTCCGCAAGGTGTTTTCTCAAATGATAGATAGTTGGAAATTTCTTGTGATATTCTTTTTCTTCTGCCAAGGTAGCAAAAATAGGATATTTACTTCCTCTTTTATCCTCAGGAACTAAGAATGAGTCATCTAATCGATGAAAGAAACTACTATCCACTTTGCTCATTTCCTCAGAAAAGATTTCTTGAAGATAGCGAAGACGATTTTTTCGACGAGTATAGCGACGGCGTGCTGTTCGTTTGAAACGTCTATCTTCAGCAGTAGCTCCTTCATCAAATAATAAAGCTCCAATTAGATTTTTCTTGATAAAGTGTTTATCTGTATTGCCTAGAACTTTCATCTTTTTCGATGGCACCTTATAGTCATCCGTAATGACGGCCCATCCGACGCTGTTTGTTCCGATATCGAGTCCGATAGAGTAATTGTTATTGTTCATATAGTTATAAACCTCCTTTGTATTAAATTATAATTTTAAAAAAAAATATAAAATGAGAGCTTTGATTAAATCAACGCAATCTTTCATAAACTTTACTACTTCAGTTAGGATAGCTAAATTATCTTTAGTAAATTTGAACTTTTTCAAAATAATCTCCTTAAAATACAACTATAAATACATTATAGCATTTCTAATGATAATTTCAATAAAACGAATGATATATTTGTGGAAATTTGTTAGAATTAGTAAGGGGTTGTATTTTAGTTTTAGAACTGTATTGTTTCAAATGATAATAAACTAGCTTTTTGTTTTATCTGTAAAATAATTTACATTTCACTTGATAATATTTAATAAGTATAGTACAATGAAATCGTTGGAACTATTCGAAACAACACAGCAAAGTTAAAATAAGGCTTTGTCCGTACACAACTTGAAAAAGTGCGCACCGATTCGGTGCTTTTTTGTTTTACTATACTAATTTATTCTACTCTTATTTTAATGAAAAAACAAATGCAAGTACAGCGCTTTCATTAGTTTTTATGAAATAACTAGATTCAAGTAGAGAATTTACTTAATTTATGTGCGGCTAATTTTGATACATAAAAGAAGAACTAGGATGCCTCATTATCCTAGTTCTTCTTTTATATAAATGATTATGTTATTCCTTCTCAGCCAATTCTTTTCCCAGTTGGATGAGGTAATCTTTTAAGTCATCTTTGACTTGTGAGTGCTTGAGGGCGTAGTCAATAGATGTTTTCATAAAGCCAAACTTATCCCCAACGTCGTAACGAGCTCCTGTAAATTTACGGGCGAAAACACGTTGTGTTTTATTAAGCGTATCGATAGCATCGGTAAGCTGGATTTCATTTCCAGCACCAGGAGCTTGCTTTTCGAGGATATCAAAAATTTCTGGTGTCAGAAGATAGCGACCGATAATTGCTAAATCACTTGGTGCATCTTCGGGAGCTGGTTTTTCAACGAAAGTTTCGACACTGTAGAGACCATTAATCCCTTCACCTTGAGGAGCGATAACTCCATATGATGAAACGTCTTCGTGTGGTACGGGCATGACAGCAATGGTTGATGCATGTGTCTTTTCGTAATCATTCATCAGTTGTTTTGTCAATGGGATAGCCTTGTCGTTAGTAATGTCCATAAGGTCATCACCCAGCATAACAACAAAAGGTTCATTTCCTACAAAAGCTTTGGCTTGTAAGACAGCGTCTCCAAGACCACGAGGGTGAGTTTGGCGGATGAAATGAAGGCGCATACCAGTTGTTTCGTCTACCAATTTTAGCAAGTCGTGTTTGCCTTTTTCTTTGAGGTTGTACTCAAGCTCAAAGTTTGAGTCAAAGTGGTCTTCAATAGAACGTTTTGATTTACCAGTGACAACCAGAATATCTTCAATGCCTGATTTGAGAGCCTCTTCCACGATAAACTGGATAGTTGGTTTATCTACAATTGGCAACATTTCTTTAGCAAGTGCTTTGGTTGCTGGTAAAAATCGAGTCCCGAGTCCAGCGGCAGGGATGACTGCCTTTCTAACTTTTGATGTCATAAGAATCCTTTCTTTAGAGAGTTAAGACCACTCATTTTCTGCTTTAAATTCATTGTTCATGATGTCATAAATGGCATCTTTGATATTGGTTCCGTGGTAAATAACTTGGTAAATGGCTTGTGTAATGGGCATATAGACTCCAAGTTCTTGCGCTAGTTCATAGGCTGCTCGAGTCGTTGAGATTCCTTCGATTACCATGCCCATATTGGCTTCGATATCAGCTAGGGATTCTCCACGTCCGAGAGCATCGCCAGCTCTCCAGTTACGAGAGTGGATGGAGGTTCCCGTTACAATCAAATCTCCCACACCAGATAAGCCACTATAGGTCAATGGACTGGCACCGAGTGCTACTCCTAGGCGGGTAATTTCTGCCAAGCCTCGAGCGATGATGGCTGCCTTGGCATTGTCACCAAATCCCAAACCATGTAAAGCTCCAGCACCGACAGCAATAATATTTTTAAGAGCACCAGCAGTTTCGACTCCGATAACATCCGTATTGGTATAAAGTCGGAAGTAGTGATTACTAAATAGTTCCTGAACGTATTGAGCTGTTTGTAAATCTTTAGAAGCAGCAGTGATTAAGGTCAGGTCACGCACAATGGTTTCTTCCGCATGACTAGGTCCTGAAACAACGACAATATCACTGCGGAGATGTTCAGGAATTTCTTCTTCAAGGATGGTTGATAATCGTTTATGGCTATCAGGTTCTAATCCCTTTGATGCGTGCATGATGATAGCCTTATGGTCCAAGGTTTGTGCAACTTGCTGGGCAACAAGTCGTGTCACTTTTGTTGGGACAACAAACAAAATCGCATCTACATCTTTCAATGCCTCTGCTAAGTCGGTGTAGGCAATGATATTTTCATCTAGAACGACATCTTTAAAGTAGTGTTTGTTAGTATGATTGGTATTAATTTCATTGATTTGCTCAGGCAGATTTCCCCAAATACGTACCTCGTGTCCATTGTCATTTAAGACTTGTGAAAGGGCCGTTCCCCAAGAACCAGGTCCCAAGACGGCGACGGTTTGTTTTTCCATGATTTCCTCCTTAATAGAGTCCTTTTCATTATTCTATCATATTCTAGAGGATTTTGCACTTGCATTGCTGGGGGAGTGGTGGCTTTGTTGCTTGAAAAATATATAAAAACCGAGGCTAAGTATTAAACTCTTAGTCCCGGTTTTGATATTCCTTAAAGAATAGCTAGGTTTATTTCAATTGATCTGTAATGTCTTTTGATAGCAACATTCCCAGATGATAAGTTTTATTGATGTAAGCAATGACATCATTGATATTTTCAGTCGTGTGAATTTTCTCTTTGATATCAGTCCTAAATGTTTCATCCTTTAAAAGTTGTTCTTGGTAGAGTTTTTGTAGTCTCTCCTTCTCGTACTTATTAAGCAGAAAAAGGAAAACCAAGCTAATCACAACGAGGATATAAGCATATTGGCTCATAGGATATCTCCTTGTATGATAAAGAAGTAGTAGTGAATAAATCGATTTAGTGGACCTAAAATAGCAGAACAAGTCAGCAAAACTTGATAAGATTTTTGATAGACCTCTAAACAAAATCCCGTATAGGATTGGACGTCAGTTACTTAGATTGCTTTACAATCAAGTAATTAAAAGATTACGACATGAACCAAACCAAATCGATATTATTGGGTTAGATGAATTAGTAAAGCGTTTAGACAAGTATCTTTGGTTACGACGTTCTGGAACATAAATCGATAATATTTATGTCCCAGAACTAGTGAAGCGCCTAGCCAAATCCCTGATAGGATTTGGCGTTAGTTACTTAGATTGCTTTGCAATCAAGTAACTTTGGCGATTTACATCTTCTCAGGTGCTTCTACTCCAAGCAAGCGAAGGGCTTCTTTGAGAACGACTGCTGTTGCGTAGCTAAGGGCTAGACGGCTGTCGCGTTCTGGGCTTTCATCCAAGATGCGCGTATGTGCATAGTATTTGTTAAAGGCTTGAGCCAGGCTAATTGCAAATTTAGCAATGATAGAAGGTTCAAAGTTATCCGCCGCACGGTTGATAATACGTGGGAAGTCTTGGATGAGTTTGATGATTTCCCAGCTTTCAGTATCATTCAAGCTATAGTTGCCAGCTGTTTCTGGTTTGAAATCCGCTTTGCGTAAGATAGATTGGATACGAGCGTAGGCGTATTGAACATAAGGTCCAGTTTCACCCTCGAAGGATACCATAGCCTCTAAGTCGAAGTCGTATCCATTTGTACGGTCGGTTTTGAGGTCATAGAATTTAATGGCTCCAACCCCAACAGCATGCGCTACCTGGTCTTTGTTTTCAAGTTCAGGATTTTTAGCCTCGATTTGGGCTTTGGCACGACTAACAGCCTCTGCAACAGTAGGTTCTAGCAAGATGACATTCCCTTTACGCGTAGAGAGTTTTTTCCCTTCTTTTGTAACCAAACCAAAAGGAACGTGGGTAATGTCGTCACTCCAGTCGTAGCCCATTTCTTTCAAGACAGCTTTGAGCTGTTTAAAGTGGGCAGATTGCTCTTGACCAACGACATAGATAGATTTAGCAAATTGGTATTCGTTTTTACGGTAAAGGGCTGCAGCCAAGTCACGTGTGATATAGAGAGTTGCTCCATCAGATTTCTTGATGAGGGCAGGATGTTCAATTCCATATTTCTCAAGATTCACAACTTGGGCACCTTCTGATTCAACAAGAAGACCTTTTTCAGAAAGAATGTCTACAACTGCATCCATTTTATCGTTGTAGAAGGCTTCCCCGTTATAGCTGTCAAATTCGACTTGCAATTCATTGTAAAGGCGGTTAAATTCCACCAAACTTTCATCACGGAACCATTGCCAAAGAGCGAGAGCTTCTTCATCTCCATTTTCAAGTTTACGGAACCATTCGCGCGCTTCTTCATCCAAGCTAGGCTCATTTTCGGCTTCAGCATTGATACGAACGTAGAGTTTAAGAAGTTCATCGATTGGATGAGCTTTTACAGCTTCTTCGTCGCCCCATTTTTTGTAGGCAACAATCAACATCCCAAACTGTTTACCCCAGTCTCCCAAATGGTTGACCTTAACCGTTTGATAACCGATTTTTTGGAAAATATGTGATAAGCTATCTCCGATAACAGTTGAGCGTAGGTGACCAATAGAAAATGGTTTAGCGATATTGGGACTAGACATGTCGATAACAACATTTTCTTGTTTGCCAATATTTTGGTCAGCATAGTGTTCTTTTTCAGTGATAACAGCTTGCAATACTTGAGCAGAAATGGCAGATTTATCAAGGAAAAAGTTAACGTAAGGTCCTGTTGCGACAACCTTTTCAAAGGCTTGGCTGTTAATTTTTTCAGCCAGTTCAGCCGCGATCATTTGAGGTGCTTTACGTTCGACTTTTGCAAGTGAAAAAGCAGGGAAAGCAATGTCTCCCATTTCTGAGTTTTTAGGGGTTTCCAGTAAATTTAAAATAGCCTCTTGGTCCAGGCTATCAATGATGCTAGCCAATTCGCTAGCAATCAATTCTTTTGTATTCATTAAGAGCTCCTTTTTGGACTTTTCTACTATTTTATCACAATTTTAAAGAAAGAAGAAAAAATTTTTGAAATCTCCTATTTTTTTGGTATAATATAGTTATAAAAATAGTTATAAATATGCATATAAGAGGATTTTATGAGAAAAAGAGATCGTCATCAGTTAATAAAAAAAATGATTACTGAGGAGAAATTAAGTACACAAAAAGAAATTCAAGATCGGTTGGAGGCACACAATGTCTTTGTGACGCAGACAACCTTGTCTCGTGATTTGCGCGAAATCGGCTTGACCAAGGTCAAGAAAAATGATATGGTGTATTATGTACTAGCAAATGAGACAGAAAAGATTGATTTGGTGGAATTTTTGTCTCATCATTTAGAAGGTGTTGCAAGAGCAGAGTTTACCTTGGTACTTCATACTAAATTGGGAGAAGCCTCTGTTTTGGCAAATATTGTAGATGCAAACAAGGATGAATGGATTTTAGGAACAGTTGCTGGTGCCAATACCTTATTGGTCATTTGTCGAGACCAGCACGTTGCCAAACTCATGGAAGATCGTTTGCTAGATTTGATGAAAGATAAGTAAGGTCTTGAGAGTTGCTCTCAAGACTTATTTTTGACAAGGAGAGACGGACAATGGCGACAGAAAAGCTATCACCCGGCATGCAACAGTATGTGGATATTAAAAAGCAATATCCAGATGCGTTTTTGCTCTTTCGGATGGGTGATTTTTATGAATTATTTTATGAGGATGCGGTCAATGCTGCGCAGATTCTGGAAATTTCCTTAACGAGTCGCAACAAGAATGCCGACAATCCGATTCCTATGGCGGGTGTTCCCTATCATTCTGCCCAACAGTATATCGATGTCTTGATTGAGCAGGGCTATAAAGTTGCTATTGCAGAGCAGATGGAAGATCCTAAACAAGCAGTTGGGGTTGTTAAACGAGAGGTTGTTCAGGTCATTACGCCAGGGACAGTGGTCGATAGCAGTAAGCCGGACAGTCAGAACAATTTCTTGGTTGCTATAGACCGTGAGGACAATCAGTTTGGTCTAGCTTATATGGACCTAGTGACGGGTGACTTTTATGTGACAGGTCTTTTGGATTTCACGTTGGTTTGTGGGGAAATCCGTAACCTCAAGGCTCGAGAAGTGGTGTTGGGTTATGACTTGTCCGAGGAAGAAGAACAAATCCTTAGCCGTCAGATGAATCTGGTGCTTTCCTATGAAAAAGAAGGTTTTGAAGACCTTCATTTACTGGATTCACGATTGGCACCTGTGGAGCAAGCGGCATCTAGTAAGCTACTCCAGTATGTTCATCGGACTCAGATGAGGGAATTGAACCACCTCAAGCCTGTTATCCGCTATGAAATCAAGGATTTCTTGCAGATGGATTATGCGACCAAGGCTAGTCTGGATTTGGTTGAGAATGCTCGTTCGGGCAAGAAGCAAGGCAGTCTTTTCTGGCTTTTGGATGAAACCAAAACGGCTATGGGAATGCGTCTCTTGCGGTCTTGGATTCATCGCCCCTTGATTGATAAGGAACGAATTATCCAACGTCAAGAAGTGGTGCAGGTCTTTCTCGATCATTTCTTTGAGCGCAGTGATTTGACAGACAGCCTCAAGGGTGTCTATGATATCGAACGCTTGGCTAGTCGTGTTTCTTTTGGCAAAACCAATCCCAAGGATCTCTTGCAGTTGGCGACCACCTTATCCAGTGTGCCACGGATTCGTGCGATTTTAGAAGGGATGGAGCAACCTGCTCTAGCCTATCTTATCGAACAACTGGATGGAATCCCTGAGTTGGAGAGTTTGATTAGCGCAGCGATTGCTCCTGAAGCTCCTCATGTGATTACAGAAGGTGGTATTATCCGAACTGGATTTGATGAGACTTTAGACAAGTACCGTCGCGTTCTCAGAGAAGGGACTAGCTGGATTGCTGAGATTGAGGCTAAGGAGCGAGAAAACTCTGGTATCAGCACGCTTAAGATTGACTACAATAAAAAAGATGGCTATTATTTCCATGTGACCAATTCGCAACTGGGAAATGTGCCTGCTCACTTTTTCCGCAAGGCGACGCTGAAAAACTCAGAACGTTTTGGAACCGAAGAATTGGCCCGTATCGAGGGAGATATGCTGGAGGCGCGTGAGAAGTCAGCTAACCTCGAATACGAAATCTTTATGCGCATTCGTGAAGAGGTCAGTAAGTACATTCAGCGTTTACAAGCTTTAGCTCAAGGAATTGCGACGGTTGATGTCTTACAGAGTCTAGCAGTTGTGGCTGAGACCCAGCATTTGATTCGACCTGAGTTTGGTGACGATTCACAAATTGATATCCAGAAAGGGCGCCATGCTGTCGTTGAAAAGGTTATGGGGGCTCAGACCTATATTCCCAATACGATTCAGATGGCAGAAGATACCAGTATTCAACTGATTACAGGGCCCAATATGAGCGGAAAGTCAACCTACATGCGTCAGTTAGCCATGACGGCGGTTATGGCTCAGTTGGGTTCTTATGTGCCAGCAGAAAGCGCCCATTTACCGATTTTTGATGCAATCTTTACCCGTATCGGAGCAGCAGATGACTTGGTTTCGGGTCAGTCAACCTTTATGGTAGAGATGATGGAGGCCAATAATGCCATTTCGCATGCGACCAAGGACTCTCTCATTCTCTTTGATGAATTGGGACGGGGAACTGCAACTTATGATGGGATGGCTCTTGCCCAGTCCATCATCGAATACATCCATGAACATATCGGAGCCAAGACCCTCTTTGCGACCCACTACCATGAGTTGACTAGTCTGGAGTCCAGCTTGGAACATTTGGTCAATGTTCACGTGGCAACTTTAGAGCAGGATGGGCAGGTTACCTTCCTTCACAAGATTGAACCAGGTCCAGCTGATAAGTCCTATGGTATCCATGTTGCCAAGATTGCTGGCTTGCCAGCAGACCTTTTAGCAAGGGCGGATAAGATTTTGACTCAGTTAGAGAATCAAGAGACAGAAAGTCCTGCTCCCATGAGGCAAACAAGTACTGTCTCAGAACAAATTTCACTCTTTGACACGCCTGCAGTGCATCCTGTCCTAGCAGAATTGTCTAAACTGGACATTTACAACATGACACCCATGCAAGCTATGAATGTCTTGGTCGAGTTAAAACAGAAACTATAAAGAGAAAATTACTAGTCATTCTAGCTGTATCAAGGAGACTTCTTTGACAAGTTCCCACTTTTTTGCTAGAATAACATCACACAAACAGAATGAGAAGGAGCTGACGCATTGTCGCTCCCTTTTGTCTATTTTTTAAGGAGAAAGTATGCTGATTCAGAAAATAAAAACCTACAAGTGGCAGGCCTTGGCTTCGCTCCTGATGACAGGCTTGATGGTTGCTAGTTCACTTCTGCAACCGCGTTATCTGCAGGAAGTGTTAGACGCTCTCCTTGCTGGGAAATATGAAGCTATCTATAGTATAGGGGCTTGGTTGATTGGTGTGGCCGTGGTCGGTCTGGTTGCTGGTGGGCTCAATGTTGTCCTTGCATCCTATATTGCCCAAGGAGTTTCATCTGACCTTCGAGAGGATGCCTTCCGTAAAATCCAAACTTTTTCTTATGCTAATATTGAACAATTTAATGCGGGAAATCTAGTCGTTCGCATGACAAATGATATCAACCAGATTCAGAACGTCGTCATGATGACCTTCCAAATTCTTTTCAGACTTCCCCTCTTGTTCATCGGTTCGTTTATCTTGGCGGTTCAAACCCTACCTTCTCTGTGGTGGGTGATTGTTCTCATGGTAGTCTTGATTTTTGGTTTGACTGCTGTCATGATGGGTATGATGGGGCCTCGTTTTGCCAAGTTTCAAACCCTGCTTGAACGCATCAATGCCATTGCCAAGGAAAATCTGCGTGGCGTTCGCGTGGTCAAGTCCTTTGTCCAAGAAAAAGAGCAGTTTGCTAAGTTTACAGAGGTCTCAGACGAGCTTCTTGGTCAAAACCTTTACATTGGTTATGCCTTTTCAGTAGTGGAACCCTTTATGATGTTAGTCGGCTACGGGACGGTTTTCCTCTCTATTTGGCTAGTTGCAGGAATGGTTCAGTCGGATCCGTCAGTTGTTGGCTCCATTGCTTCCTTTGTCAATTACCTAAGCCAGATTATCTTTACCATTGTCATGGTTGGATTTTTGGGAAATTCTGTCAGTCGTGCTATGATTTCTATGCGTCGTATTCGAGAAATTCTTGACGCAGAGCCAGCCATGACCTTCAAGGAAGTCCCAGATGAAGAGTTGGTCGGAAGTCTTAGCTTTGAAAATGTGACCTTTACCTATCCAATGGACAAGGAACCGATGCTGAAAGATGTGAGCTTTACTATTGAACCTGGTCAAATGGTTGGTGTAGTTGGAGCGACTGGTGCAGGAAAATCAACCTTGGCTCAATTGATTCCACGTCTCTTTGACCCACAGGAAGGGGCTATCAAAATCGGAGGCAAGGATATTCGCGAAGTGAGTGAAGGAACCCTGCGTAAAACAGTTTCTATCGTTCTTCAACGTGCCATTCTCTTCAGTGGAACGATTGCAGACAACTTGAGACAGGGTAAGGGAGATGCTACTCTATTTGAAATGGAACGCGCAGCTAATATTGCCCAGGCTAGTGAATTCATTCATCGTATGGAGAAAACCTTTGAAAGTCCAGTTGAGGAAAGGGGAACCAATTTCTCTGGTGGGCAAAAGCAAAGGATGTCGATTGCTCGTGGAATTGTCAGCAATCCGCGTATTCTGATTTTTGACGATTCAACCTCGGCCTTGGATGCCAAGTCAGAGCGCCTGGTCCAAGAAGCCTTGAATAAGGACTTGAAGGGAACAACAACCATTATCATCGCTCAAAAGATTAGCTCGGTTGTTCATGCAGATAAAATCTTGGTTCTAGATCAAGGACGATTGATTGGTCAAGGTACGCATGCAGACTTGGTTACCAACAATGCCGTTTACCGTGAAATCTATGAAACACAGAAAGGAAAGGAGGAGTAAAATGAAGACAGTTCAATTTTTTTGGAATTATTTTAAAGTCTATAAGTTATCATTTGTAGTTGTTATCCTGATGATTGTTCTGGCAACTCTTGCCCAAGCCCTCTTTCCGGTCTTTTCTGGACAAGCAGTGACGCAGCTAGCTAATTTAGTTCAAGCTTATCAAAATGGCAATCCAGAACTTATTTGGCAAAGCCTATCAGGAATCATGGTCAATCTTGGCCTGCTGGTTTTAGTTCTATTTATCTCTAGTGTGATATACATGTGTCTCATGACGCGCGTGATTGCAGAGTCGACAAACGAGATGCGCAAAGGCCTCTTCGGTAAGCTTGCTCGCTTGACGGTTTCTTTCTTTGACCGCCGACAAGATGGCGATATCTTGTCTCGTTTTACCAGTGATTTGGATAATATCCTCCAAGCCTTTAACGAAAGTTTGATTCAGGTCATGAGCAATATTGTTTTATATATCGGTCTGATTCTTGTCATGTTTTCGAGGAATGTGACGCTGGCCCTCATCACCATTGCCAGCACACCAGTGGCCTTCCTCATGCTAATTTTCATCGTAAAAATGGCACGCAAATACACCAACCTCCAGCAGAAAGAGGTAGGGAAGCTCAACGCCTATATGGATGAGAGTATCTCAGGCCAAAAAGCCGTGATTGTGCAAGGAATTCAAGAGGATATGATGGCAGGATTTCTTGAACAAAATGAGCGCGTACGCAGGGCAACCTTTAAAGGAAGAATGTTCTCAGGAATTCTTTTCCCTGTTATGAATGGGATGAGCTTGGTTAACACAGCCATCGTCATCTTTGCTGGTTCAACTGTACTTTTGAATGATAAGTCTATTGAAACTAGTACAGCCCTAGGTCTGATTGTTATGTTTGCCCAATTTTCACAGCAGTACTACCAGCCTATTATCCAAGTTGCAGCTAGTTGGGGAAGCCTTCAGTTAGCCTTTACTGGGGCTGAACGGATTCAGGAAATGTTTGACGCAGAGGAAGAAATCCGATCTGAAAAGGCTCCAATCTTCACTAAGTTGCAAGAAGGTGTTGAAATCAGTCATATTGATTTTTCATACTTGCCTGATAAACCTATTTTGAAAGATGTTAGCATTTCTGCCCCTAAAGGCCAGATGACAGCAGTTGTTGGTCCGACAGGGTCAGGGAAAACGACTATTATGAACCTTATCAATCGCTTCTATGATGTTGATGCTGGTGGTATTTATTTTGACGGCAAAGACATCCGTGACTATGATTTAGATAGTCTTAGAAGCAAGGTGGGAATTGTTTTGCAGGATTCGGTCTTATTTAGCGGAACGATTCGAGACAATATCCGTTTCGGTGTGCCAGATGCTAGTCAAGAAATGGTTGAGGTAGCAGCCAAGGCAACCCACATTCACGACTATATCGAAAGCTTACCTGATAAGTACGATACTCTTATAGATGATGACCAGAGCATCTTTTCAACAGGACAGAAACAATTGATTTCTATCGCTCGAACCCTGATGACAGATCCAGAAGTTCTCATTCTAGATGAAGCCACTTCGAACGTAGATACGGTGACAGAAAGTAAGATTCAGCATGCCATGGAGGCGGTTGTAGCAGGTAGAACTAGTTTCGTCATTGCCCACCGTTTGAAGACCATTCTCAATGCTGATCAGATTATTGTCCTTAAAGATGGAGAAGTCATTGAATGCGGTAACCACCATGAACTCTTGAAACTAGGTGGATTCTACTCAGAACTCTATCACAATCAATTTGTTTTTGAATAAGAAAAAGTTGTCCCTTTGGGCAGCTTTTTCTTGTTCATAAAAAATATTTATCACGGACTTTAAAAAAACATATTAGACGAAAGGCGTTTTGAGTGATATGATAGGACTATCGTTATACTCAATGAAAATCAAAGAGCAAACTAGCAGACTAGGAAGCTAGCCGCAAGCTGGACTTGAGTACGGTAAGGCGACGCTGACGTGGTTTGAAGAGATTTTCGAAGAGTATTAACATTCGAAAGGAGAGGCATCATGGCTAGAACGGTTGTAGGAGTTGCTGCAAATCTATGTCCCGTAGACGCAGAAGGCAAAAACATTCATTCATCTGTATCTTGTAGATTCGCAGAGAGCATTCGTCAAGTCGGTGGTCTCCCTTTAGTCATTCCTGTTGGTGATGAGTCAGTTGTACGCGATTATGTGGAAATGATTGACAAGCTTATTTTGACAGGCGGTCAAAATGTCCATCCTCAGTTTTATGGAGAGAAAAAGACCATCGAGAGCGATGATTACAATCTAGTACGCGATGAGTTTGAACTAGCTCTCTTGAAAGAAGCGCTCCGTCAGAATAAACCAATTATGGCAATCTGTCGTGGGGTTCAGCTGGTCAATGTTGCTTTTGGCGGCACCCTCCACCAAGAAATTGAAGGTCACTGGCAAGGCTTGCCTTTTGGAACATCTCATTCTATTGAGACAGTGGAAGGAAGCGTGGTGGCTAAGTTGTTTGGCAAAGAAAGTCAGGTCAATTCAGTCCATCGTCAAAGCATTAAAGATCTGGCACCTAATTTCCGTGTAACTGCTATTGATCCAAGAGACCAAACTATTGAAGCGATTGAGTCTATCGATGAGCACCGCATTATCGGTTTGCAGTGGCATCCAGAGTTTCTGGTCAATGAAGAAGATGGCAATTTAGAATTATTTGAGTATTTATTGAATGAACTGTAACGACTGGAACATCTAGTCGTTCTTTCTTTTATTTTTTCAAAATTTTTGGAATGCGGCATTTTTACGCAAACGTTTGAATTCTGATAAAAATTGGAGAAATTCGACAAAAAACTTGAAAAAAACGAAGGTAAGCGTTATGATAGAAAAGAAGAAATATTGGAGGAATAACATGTCACATATTAAATTTGATTATTCAAAAGTTTTAGACAAATTTGTTGCACCACATGAAGTGGAATACATGCAATCACAAGTAACAGCAGCAGATGAATTGATCCGTAAAGGAACTGGTGCTGGTAGCGACTTCTTGGGATGGTTGGACCTTCCTGAAAACTACGACCGCGAAGAATTTGACCGCATCTTGAAAGCTGCTGAGCAAATCAAATCAGACAGCGATGTTTTGGTTGTGATCGGTATCGGTGGATCTTACCTTGGTGCCAAAGCAGCAATCGACTTCTTGAACCACCACTTTGCAAACTTGCAAACAAAAGAAGAACGCAAGGCTCCACAAATCCTTTACGCAGGAAACTCAATCTCATCTACTTACCTTGCTGACTTGGTAGAGTACGTAGCTGATAAAGATTTCTCAGTAAACGTGATTTCTAAATCAGGTACAACAACTGAACCAGCGATTGCTTTCCGTGTCTTCAAAGAACTTTTGGTTAAGAAATACGGTCAAGAAGAAGCTAACAAACGTATCTATGCAACAACTGACCGCCAAAAAGGTGCTGTTAAGGTTGAAGCAGACGCTAACGGTTGGGAAACATTTGTTGTTCCAGATGATATCGGTGGACGCTTCTCAGTATTGACAGCCGTTGGTTTGCTTCCGATCGCAGCATCAGGAGCTGACATCAAAGCCCTTATGGAAGGTGCGAATGCAGCTCGTAAAGACTACACTTCAGATAAAATCTCTGAAAACGAAGCTTACCAATATGCAGCTGTTCGTAACATCCTTTACCGTAAAGGCTATGCAACTGAAATCTTGGTAAACTATGAGCCATCACTTCAATACTTCTCAGAATGGTGGAAACAATTGGCTGGTGAATCAGAAGGAAAAGACCAAAAAGGTATCTACCCAACTTCAGCCAACTTCTCAACTGACTTGCACTCACTTGGTCAATTTATCCAAGAAGGAACTCGTATCATGTTTGAAACAGTTGTCCGTGTTGACAAACCTCGTAAAAATGTGATTATCCCTAGCTTGGAAGAAGACCTTGATGGACTTGGGTACCTTCAAGGAAAAGACGTTGACTTTGTAAACAAAAAAGCGACTGATGGTGTTCTTCTTGCCCACACAGATGGTGATGTACCAAACATGTACGTGACCCTTCCAGAGCAAGATGCTTTCACTCTTGGTTACACTATCTACTTCTTCGAATTGGCTATCGCTCTTTCAGGTTACTTGAATGCTATCAACCCATTTGACCAACCAGGTGTCGAAGCTTACAAACGTAATATGTTTGCCCTTCTTGGAAAACCAGGATTTGAAGAATTGAGCAAAGAACTTAACGCACGTCTATGATAATAGAAGAAAAGAGTGGTTTGTCCACTCTTTTTACTCTCTTTATTCATAGAAATTGGACTCAGCCAAGACTTGTGATATAATATAGAGAGCAAAAAGGCAGACGCCTAGAGACTTTATAGGAGAAACTATGTCAAAAGATATCCGCGTACGTTACGCACCAAGTCCAACAGGACTACTACACATCGGAAATGCCCGTACAGCATTGTTCAACTACCTTTATGCACGTCATCACGATGGAACTTTTATTATTCGTATCGAAGATACTGACCGTAAACGTCATGTCGAGGATGGTGAACGTTCACAGCTTGAAAACCTTCGTTGGTTAGGTATGGATTGGGATGAAAGCCCAGAAACACATGAAAATTACCGCCAGTCTGAGCGTTTGGACTTGTATCAAAAATACATTGACCAACTATTAGCTGAGGGAAAAGCCTACAAATCTTATGTTACAGAAGAAGAGTTAGCCGCTGAACGTGAACGCCAAGAAGCAGCGGGTGAACCCCCTCGATATATCAACGAATACCTTGGTATGAGTGAAGAAGAAAAAGCAGCTTACATCGCAGAACGTGAAGCAACAGGGATCATCCCAACTGTTCGTTTGGCTGTCAATGAGTCAGGTATCTACAAGTGGCATGATATGGTCAAAGGTGATATCGAATTTGAAGGTGGCAATATCGGTGGTGACTGGGTTATCCAAAAGAAAGATGGTTACCCAACTTACAACTTTGCCGTTGTCATCGATGACCATGATATGCAAATCTCCCATGTTATCCGTGGGGATGACCACATTGCTAATACACCAAAACAGCTTATGGTCTATGAAGCCCTTGGTTGGGAAGCTCCAGAGTTTGGTCACATGACCTTGATTATCAACTCTGAAACTGGGAAAAAATTGTCTAAACGCGATACCAACACCCTTCAGTTTATCGAAGACTACCGTAAAAAAGGTTATTTACCAGAAGCAGTCTTTAACTTTATTGCTCTTCTTGGTTGGAACCCAGGTGGCGAAGATGAAATCTTCTCTCGTGAAGAACTCATTAAACTTTTCGATGAAAACCGCCTGAGCAAGTCTCCAGCAGCCTTTGATCAGAAAAAACTAGACTGGATGAGCAATGATTATATCAAGAATGCAGACCTAGAAACTATCTTTGAAATGGCAAAACCATTCTTAGAGGAGGCAGGCCGATTGACTGATAAGGCTGAAAAATTGGTGGAACTCTATAAACCACAAATGAAGTCAGTTGACGAAATCGTTCCATTGACAGACCTTTTCTTCTCAGACTTCCCAGAATTGACAGAAGCAGAACGCGAAGTCATGGCGGGAGAAACAGTCCCAACAGTTCTTGAAGCTTTCAAAGCAAAACTTGAAGCGATGACAGATGATGAATTTGTAACAGAGAATATCTTCCCACAAATCAAAGCTGTTCAAAAAGAAACAGGTATTAAAGGGAAAAATCTTTTCATGCCTATTCGTATCGCTGTTTCAGGTGAAATGCATGGACCAGAATTGCCAGATACGATCTTCTTGTTAGGTCGTGAAAAATCAATCCAGCATATCGAAAATATGTTAAAGGAAATCTCTAAGTAAGAAGGGTACAATAATGGACATCTGGGAAAAGATGTACGAAGAAGCACAGAAATTGTATAATCCACATGAAGTATCTGATTTTGTTTATGCTAATCATGTCGTTGCCGCAGTAGAAGCAGAAGATGGACAAATATTTACAGGATTCTGTATGGAGGGAACCTGTGGTGTTTTCCATCTCTGTGCAGAACGGGCGGCACTCTTTAATATGTACCAATTTTCAGGACAAACTAAGGTTAAGAAAGTATTAGCCTTTCGAGATAAACCACCTTATGGTGGAAGTTCAGCTATGCCTTGCGGTGCCTGTAGAGAATTCCTTTTAGAGCTTAATGCTGAAAATAAAGATGCAGAATTTATGATGGACTACGATACAAGAAAGACGGTGAAAGTCGCAGAACTAATCCCATATTGGTGGGGAGAAGAACGGGCTTCCAAGTTTAATAATCAATAGAAGAGTCAGTATAATGCTGACTCTTTTTACTTAAAGCTTAAGTTCAACTGGTTTTACTAATGCTTGATTAGTCGAAAAGAATCGAAAAAAGAGTGCACAAAATCCTCTAATCTGAAAGCGTTTCAGATTAAGTTTCGCTATGGTGGAAGTTACGTTGAGAAGTTACCACTTAAAAAAAGTTTAAAAAAGTAGTTGACAAAGTTTGAAAAGTCGGTATAATAGTAAGAGTTGAAAATAACAGCTCTGGTCCGTTGGTCAAGGGGTTAAGACACCGCCTTTTCACGGCGGTAACACGGGTTCGAATCCCGTACGGACTATGGTATGTTGCGGATGGAACACTTGATGAAAAAAGATTAAAAAAGTTTCAAAAAAGTGTTGACAAGCGAAAGCGACTGTGATATACTAATATAGTTGTCGCTTGAGAGAAGCGAGTGACAAAGACCTTTGAAAACTGAACAAGACGAACCAATGTGCAGGGCACTACAACTAAGGTTGTAGTACTGAACAATGAAAAAACAATAAATCTGTCAGTGACAGAAATGAGTGAGAACTCAAACTTTTAATGAGAGTTTGATCCTGGCTCAGGACGAACGCTGGCGGCGTGCCTAATACATGCAAGTAGAACGCTGAAGGAGGAGCTTGCTCTTCTGGATGAGTTGCGAACGGGTGAGTAACGCGTAGGTAACCTGCCTGGTAGCGGGGGATAACTATTGGAAACGATAGCTAATACCGCATAATAGTAGATGTTGCATGACATTTGCTTAAAAGGTGCAATTGCATCACTACCAGATGGACCTGCGTTGTATTAGCTAGTTGGTGGGGTAACGGCTCACCAAGGCGACGATACATAGCCGACCTGAGAGGGTGATCGGCCACACTGGGACTGAGACACGGCCCAGACTCCTACGGGAGGCAGCAGTAGGGAATCTTCGGCAATGGACGGAAGTCTGACCGAGCAACGCCGCGTGAGTGAAGAAGGTTTTCGGATCGTAAAGCTCTGTTGTAAGAGAAGAACGAGTGTGAGAGTGGAAAGTTCACACTGTGACGGTATCTTACCAGAAAGGGACGGCTAACTACGTGCCAGCAGCCGCGGTAATACGTAGGTCCCGAGCGTTGTCCGGATTTATTGGGCGTAAAGCGAGCGCAGGCGGTTAGATAAGTCTGAAGTTAAAGGCTGTGGCTTAACCATAGTACGCTTTGGAAACTGTTTAACTTGAGTGCAAGAGGGGAGAGTGGAATTCCATGTGTAGCGGTGAAATGCGTAGATATATGGAGGAACACCGGTGGCGAAAGCGGCTCTCTGGCTTGTAACTGACGCTGAGGCTCGAAAGCGTGGGGAGCAAACAGGATTAGATACCCTGGTAGTCCACGCCGTAAACGATGAGTGCTAGGTGTTAGACCCTTTCCGGGGTTTAGTGCCGTAGCTAACGCATTAAGCACTCCGCCTGGGGAGTACGACCGCAAGGTTGAAACTCAAAGGAATTGACGGGGGCCCGCACAAGCGGTGGAGCATGTGGTTTAATTCGAAGCAACGCGAAGAACCTTACCAGGTCTTGACATCCCTCTGACCGCTCTAGAGATAGAGCTTTCCTTCGGGACAGAGGTGACAGGTGGTGCATGGTTGTCGTCAGCTCGTGTCGTGAGATGTTGGGTTAAGTCCCGCAACGAGCGCAACCCCTATTGTTAGTTGCCATCATTCAGTTGGGCACTCTAGCGAGACTGCCGGTAATAAACCGGAGGAAGGTGGGGATGACGTCAAATCATCATGCCCCTTATGACCTGGGCTACACACGTGCTACAATGGCTGGTACAACGAGTCGCAAGCCGGTGACGGCAAGCTAATCTCTTAAAGCCAGTCTCAGTTCGGATTGTAGGCTGCAACTCGCCTACATGAAGTCGGAATCGCTAGTAATCGCGGATCAGCACGCCGCGGTGAATACGTTCCCGGGCCTTGTACACACCGCCCGTCACACCACGAGAGTTTGTAACACCCGAAGTCGGTGAGGTAACCGTAAGGAGCCAGCCGCCTAAGGTGGGATAGATGATTGGGGTGAAGTCGTAACAAGGTAGCCGTATCGGAAGGTGCGGCTGGATCACCTCCTTTCTAAGGAAAAGGAACTGCGCATTGGTCTTGTTTAGTCTTGAGAGGTCTTGTGGGGCCTTAGCTCAGCTGGGAGAGCGCCTGCTTTGCACGCAGGAGGTCAGCGGTTCGATCCCGCTAGGCTCCATTGGTGAGAGATCACCAAGTAATGCACATTGAAAATTGAATATCTATATCAAATAGTAACAAGAAAATAAACCGAAAACGCTGTAGTATTAATAAGAGTTTATGACTGAAAGGTCAGAAAAATAAGGTTAAGTTAATAAGGGCGCACGGTGGATGCCTTGGCACTAGGAGCCGAAGAAGGACGTGACAAACGACGATATGCCTTGGGTAGCTGTAAGTAAGCGATGATCCAGGGATTTCCGAATGGGGGAACCCAACAGGTACTACCTGTTACCCGCATCTGTTAAGGATGTGAGGAGGAAGACGCAGTGAACTGAAACATCTAAGTAGCTGCAGGAAGAGAAAGCAAAAGCGATTGCCTTAGTAGCGGCGAGCGAAACGGCAGGAGGGCAAACCGAAGAGTTTACTCTTCGGGGTTGTAGGACTGCAATGTGGACTCAAAGATTATAGAAGAATGATTTGGGAAGATCAGCCAAAGAGAGTAATAGCCTCGTATTTAAAATAGTCTTTGTACCTAGCAGTATCCTGAGTACGGCGGGACACGTGAAATCCCGTCGGAATCTGGGAGGACCATCTCCCAACCCTAAATACTCCCTAGTGACCGATAGTGAACCAGTACCGTGAGGGAAAGGTGAAAAGCACCCCGGGAGGGGAGTGAAATAGAACCTGAAACCGTGTGCCTACAACAAGTTCGAGCCCGTTAATGGGTGAGAGCGTGCCTTTTGTAGAATGAACCGGCGAGTTACGTTATGATGCGAGGTTAAGTTGAAGAGACGGAGCCGTAGGGAAACCGAGTCTGAATAGGGCGAATTAGTATTATGACGTAGACCCGAAACCATGTGACCTACCCATGAGCAGGTTGAAGGTGCGGTAAGACGCACTGGAGGACCGAACCAGGGCACGTTGAAAAGTGCTTGGATGACTTGTGGGTAGCGGAGAAATTCCAAACGAACTTGGAGATAGCTGGTTCTCTCCGAAATAGCTTTAGGGCTAGCGTCGACATAAAGATTCTTGGAGGTAGAGCACTGTTTGGGTGAGGGGTCCATCCCGGATTACCAATCTCAGATAAACTCCGAATGCCAATGAATTATGGTCGGCAGTCAGACTGCGAGTGCTAAGATCCGTAGTCGAAAGGGAAACAGCCCAGACCACCAGCTAAGGTCCCAAAATAATTGTTAAGTGGAAAAGGATGTGGGGTTGCACAGACAACTAGGATGTTAGCTTAGAAGCAGCTATTCATTCAAAGAGTGCGTAATAGCTCACTAGTCGAGTGACCCTGCGCCGAAAATGTACCGGGGCTAAAACAATTTACCGAAGCTGTGGATACCTTTATAGGTATGGTAGGAGAGCGTTCTATGTGTGATGAAGGTATACCGTGAGGAGTGCTGGAACGCATAGAAGTGAGAATGCCGGTATGAGTAGCGAAAGACAGGTGAGAATCCTGTCCACCGTAAGACTAAGGTTTCCAGGGGAAGGCTCGTCCGCCCTGGGTTAGTCGGGACCTAAGGAGAGACCGAAAGGTGTATCCGATGGACAACAGGTTGATATTCCTGTACTAGAGTATGTAGTGATGGAGGGACGCAGTAGGCTAACTAAAGCAGACGATTGGAAGAGTCTGTCTAAGCAGTGAGGTGTGAACTGAGTCAAATGCTTAGTTCTATAACATTGAGCTGTGATGGGGAGCGAAGTTTAGTAGCGAAGTTAGTGACGTCACACTGCCAAGAAAAGCTTCTAGCGTTTAAACATACTCTACCCGTACCGCAAACCGACACAGGTAGTCGAGGCGAGTAGCCTCAGGTGAGCGAGAGAACTCTCGTTAAGGAACTCGGCAAAATGACCCCGTAACTTCGGGAGAAGGGGTGCTGACTTTACGTCAGCCGCAGTGAATAGGCCCAAGCAACTGTTTATCAAAAACACAGCTCTCTGCTAAATCGTAAGATGATGTATAGGGGGTGACGCCTGCCCGGTGCTGGAAGGTTAAGAGGAGTGCTTAGCGCAAGCGAAGGTATGAATTGAAGCCCCAGTAAACGGCGGCCGTAACTATAACGGTCCTAAGGTAGCGAAATTCCTTGTCGGGTAAGTTCCGACCCGCACGAAAGGCGTAATGATTTGGGCACTGTCTCAACGAGAGACTCGGTGAAATTTTAGTACCTGTGAAGATGCAGGTTACCCGCGACAGGACGGAAAGACCCCATGGAGCTTTACTGCAGTTTGATATTGAGTGTCTGTACCACATGTACAGGATAGGTAGGAGTCTATGAGATCGGGACGCCAGTTTCGAAGGAGACGTTGTTGGGATACTACCCTTGTGTTATGGCCACTCTAACCCAGATAGGTGATCCCTATCGGAGACAGTGTCTGACGGGCAGTTTGACTGGGGCGGTCGCCTCCTAAAAGGTAACGGAGGCGCCCAAAGGTTCCCTCAGAATGGTTGGAAATCATTCGCAGAGTGTAAAGGTATAAGGGAGCTTGACTGCGAGAGCTACAACTCGAGCAGGGACGAAAGTCGGGCTTAGTGATCCGGTGGTTCCGTATGGAAGGGCCATCGCTCAACGGATAAAAGCTACCCTGGGGATAACAGGCTTATCTCCCCCAAGAGTTCACATCGACGGGGAGGTTTGGCACCTCGATGTCGGCTCGTCGCATCCTGGGGCTGTAGTCGGTCCCAAGGGTTGGGCTGTTCGCCCATTAAAGCGGCACGCGAGCTGGGTTCAGAACGTCGTGAGACAGTTCGGTCCCTATCCGTCGCGGGCGTAGGAAATTTGAGAGGATCTGCTCCTAGTACGAGAGGACCAGAGTGGACTTACCGCTGGTGTACCAGTTGTCTTGCCAAAGGCATCGCTGGGTAGCTATGTAGGGAAGGGATAAACGCTGAAAGCATCTAAGTGTGAAACCCACCTCAAGATGAGATTTCCCATGATTTTATATCAGTAAGAGCCCTGAGAGATGATCAGGTAGATAGGTTAGAAGTGGAAGTGTGGCGACACATGTAGCGGACTAATACTAATAGCTCGAGGACTTATCCAAAGTAACTGAGAATATGAAAGCGAACGGTTTTCTTGGTTTGAATAGATATTCAATTTTGAGTAGGTATTACTCAGAGTTAAGTGACGATAGCCTAGGAGATACACCTGTACCCATGCCGAACACAGAAGTTAAGCCCTAGAACGCCGGAAGTAGTTGGGGGTTGCCCCCTGTGAGATATGGAAGTCGCTTAGCTCTAGGGAGTTTAGCTCAGCTGGGAGAGCATCTGCCTTACAAGCAGAGGGTCAGCGGTTCGATCCCGTTAACTCCCATTTAAGCGGGTGTAGTTTAGTGGTAAAACTACAGCCTTCCAAGCTGTTGTCGCGAGTTCGATTCTCGTCACCCGCTTTGAACTTTGTTCAAATTACCAAGTTTTTAACTTGGGCGCGTAGCTCAGGTGGTTAGAGCGCACGCCTGATAAGCGTGAGGTCGGTGGTTCGAGTCCACTCGTGCCCATAAAGTTTGGTCCGTTGGTCAAGGGGTTAAGACACCGCCTTTTCACGGCGGTAACACGGGTTCGAATCCCGTACGGACTATTTTGGAGGATTACCCAAGTCCGGCTGAAGGGAACGGTCTTGAAAACCGTCAGGCGTGTAAAAGCGTGCGTGGGTTCGAATCCCACATCCTCCTTTTGTATTAACGCGGGATGGAGCAGCTCGGTAGCTCGTCGGGCTCATAACCCGAAGGTCGTAGGTTCAAATCCTGCTCCCGCAATAAGGCTCGGTAGCTCAGTTGGTAGAGCAATGGATTGAAGCTCCATGTGTCGGCGGTTCGATTCCGTCTCGCGCCATTTATATATTTTGGAAGGGTAGCGAAGAGGCTAAACGCGGCGGACTGTAAATCCGCTCCTTCGGGTTCGGGGGTTCGAATCCCTCCCCTTCCATTTTACGGGCATAGTTTAAAGGTAGAACTAAGGTCTCCAAAACCTTCAGTGTGGGTTCAATTCCTACTGCCCGTGTTAATAGAATTATGGCGGGTGTGGTGAAGTGGTTAACACACCAGATTGTGGCTCTGGCATGCGTGGGTTCGATCCCCATCACTCGCCTATTTTATATTATTGGGGTATAGCCAAGCGGTAAGGCAAGGGACTTTGACTCCCTCATGCGTTGGTTCGAATCCAGCTACCCCAGTTACTATTTGCCGGCGTGGCGGAATTGGCAGACGCGCTGGACTCAAAATCCAGTGTCCGCAAGGACGTGCCGGTTCGACCCCGGCCGCCGGTATAGTATAGAGTTAAGGAACGTTGTAAATCTTCGTTCCTTTTTTATATTATTTTTGGTATAATAATAGTTATTCAAATTTTATTTAGATTATGAAAGTGTAGGGAAGTATGTCTCGTTCTATCGATTTATTAAAACATCGGTATTTGAAAAATATTAAAGAAAATCCTGGATTGTTTGTCGGGATTGAGCTGGAATATCCTGTTGTAAACTTGGAAGGGGATGCTACAGATGTTGAAGTTATCAAACACTTATTCCGATATTTAGTTTATGCTCTGGATTTCACTGTAGAAAAGGTAGATGATTTTGGTAATCCTATCCAGTTAGTGGATCCGATAAGTCAGGATGCTATTTTATTTGAAGTTTCCTATACAACGATTGAGTTTGCATTTGGTAAGGCCGAAACGATTCAAGAGGCCGAAAATCGTTTTAACAATTATATGGATGTGATTCAGAAAAAGTTAGCTGGATCAAATCATGCTATTATCGGCTGTGGTATTCATCCCAACTGGGATAAAAATGAGAATAGTCCAGTTGCTTATTCACGGTATCGCATGTTGATGGACTATTTGAATTTGAGTAGAAATGTTACTGAATCAGACTTACATCATTTCCCTGAATATGGTGCTTTTATCTGTGGGAGTCAGGTTCAGTTGGATGTTTCAAAGTCTAACTACTTACGGGTGATTAATGCTTTTACTCAAATTGAAGCGGCTAAGGCTTATTTATTTCCAAACTCTGAGTTTTCGGGAGCAGATTGGGATACGAAAATTTCAAGGGACATTTTCTGGGAAGACTCGATGCATGGTATCTATCCAGAGAACGTCGGTGTCAATGCTAGGCTATTTAAAGATGAGGATGATTTTTTTGATTATCTAGATCATTCTGCAATTTTTACTGCGGAACGTGATGGACAAACCTATTATTTTTATCCGATTCAGACAAGGGACTATTTGGCTACACCTGAAATCCAAGCATATGCGCTTAATGGGGATGAGATTATTATTTATCCTCAAGAGAAGGATTTTGAAACCCATCGTAGTTATCAGTACCAAGACTTAACGACTCGCGGAACAGTTGAGTTTCGTAGTGTGTGTACTCAACCTCTAGATAGAACCTTCGCTTCAGCAGCTTTTCACTTGGGACTGTTAGTTAATTTAGATAAGTTAGAAGCTTATTTAGAAACAGCACCTTTCTTTAAAGAATTTGGGCGAAATTATAAGTTTTTAAGACGGCAATTTTCTAAGAAAAAGCTTACAGATGAGGAAGAAGCTGGGATTATTGAATTTTCCAAAGACTTACTCCTGCTAGCTGAGGAAGGACTGGAGATGAGAAATAAGCAAGAAATGACCTATTTACAGCCTTTGAAAGAAGAATTGGGCCTATAATTTCTCTTATAAAGGGAGAATTTTCTGAAAAATCATGATATAATGGATGAGACTATAGATAAAGGATAGAGAGTAATGACATTAGTTTATCAATCAACGCGTGATGCCAACAATACAGTAACTGCTAGCCAAGCTATTTTGCAAGGTTTGGCGACGGACGGCGGTTTGTTTACACCGCTTACTTATCCAAAGGTAGATTTGGACTTTGACAAATTGAAAGATGCTTCTTACCAGGAAGTTGCTAAGTTAGTTTTGTCAGCATTTTTAGATGACTTTACAGCTGAGGAGTTGGACTACTGTATCAACAATGCCTACGATAGCAAGTTTGATATTCCAACTATAGCGCCTTTGGTGAAATTAGACGGACAATATAACTTAGAGCTTTTCCATGGTTCAACGATTGCCTTTAAGGATATGGCCTTGTCTATCTTGCCATACTTTATGACGACTGCTGCTAAGAAACATGGTTTGGAAAATAAGATTGTTATCTTGACAGCGACATCTGGTGACACGGGGAAAGCTGCTATGGCAGGGTTTGCGGATGTGCCTGGAACTGAGATTATCGTCTTTTATCCAAAGGATGGTGTCAGCAAGGTTCAAGAGTTGCAAATGACCACTCAGACTGGCGACAATACTCATGTTATTGCTATTGATGGTAACTTTGACGATGCGCAAACTAACGTCAAACAAATGTTTAATGATGTAGCCCTTCGTGAAAAATTGGCTGCAAACAAGTTGCAATTTTCGTCAGCTAACTCTATGAACATTGGTCGTTTGGTACCACAAATTGTTTATTATGTTTATGCCTACGCTCAGTTGATCAAGACTGGTGAGATTGTGTCTGGTGATAAGGTCAACTTCACAGTACCAACAGGAAACTTTGGAAATATCTTAGCTGCCTTTTATGCTAAGCAAATTGGTCTACCAGTTGGCAAATTAATCTGTGCTTCAAATGACAACAATGTTTTGACAGACTTCTTCAAGACACGTGTTTACGACAAGAAGCGTGAGTTTAAGGTAACAACTAGTCCATCTATGGATATTTTGGTATCTTCAAACTTGGAGCGTTTGATTTTCCATCTTTTGGGGAATGATGCTGAAAAGACAGCTGAACTCATGAGTGCCTTGAATACACAAGGACAATATGAATTGACAGACTTTGATGCAGAGATTCTTGCACTCTTTGCAGCTGAATATGCGACTGAGGAAGAAACAGCGGCAGAAATCAAGCGTATTTATGAGTCAGATTCTTATATCGAGGATCCACATACGGCAGTTGCCTCGGCAGTTTATAAGAAATACCAAGCGGCTACTGGCGATGTGACTAAGACAGTGATTGCTTCAACAGCGAGTCCATACAAGTTCCCAGTAGTTGCAGTAGAAGCTGTAACTGGGAAAGTTGGCTTGACTGACTTTGAAGCCTTGGCTCAATTACATGAAATCTCAGGAGTGGCAGTTCCACCTGCAGTGGATGGGCTTGAAACAGCTCCTGTTCGTCATAAGACGACAGTGGCAGCTGCTGATATGCAAGCAGCGGTTGAGGCTTATCTAGGACTTTAAGACAGAGGGAGTAAACTCGGTTGGGAAACCAACTGAGTTTCTTTTCATCGGGAGGAAGGATTGTTTAAGAAAAATAAAGACATTCTTAATATTGCCTTACCAGCTATGGGTGAAAACTTTTTGCAGATGCTCATGGGAATGGTGGACAGTTATTTGGTTGCTCATTTAGGATTGATAGCTATTTCAGGTGTTTCAGTAGCTGGTAATATTATCACGATTTACCAGGCTATTTTCATTGCTCTGGGAGCAGCTATTTCTAGTGTTATTTCAAAAAGTTTGGGGCAGAAGGATCAGTCGAAGTTGGCTTATCACGTGACAGAGGCTCTCAAGATAACCCTATTGCTGAGTGCACTGTTAGGCGCCTTATCGCTCTTTGCTGGGCAAGAGATGATAGGACTATTGGGAACGGAGAGGGCTGTAGCTGAGAGTGGAGGACTGTATCTATCTTTGGTAGGCGGATCGATTGTTCTTTTGGGCTTGATGACCAGTCTTGGTTCCTTGATTCGTACAACGCATAATCCACGTTTGCCCCTCTATGTTAGTTTTTTATCCAATGCCTTGAATATTCTCTTTTCCAGTCTAGCTATTTTTGTACTGGATATGGGGATAGCGGGGGTTGCTTGGGGGACTATTCTGTCTCGTTTGGTTGGTCTTGTGATTTTGTGGTCACAAATAAAACTACCTTATGCGAAGCCAACTTTTGGTTTAGATAAGGAACTGTTGACCTTGGCTTTACCAGCAGCTGGAGAACGTCTCATGATGCGGGCTGGAGATGTCGTGATTATTGCCTTGGTTGTTTCTTTTGGAACGGAGGCGGTGGCTGGGAATGCAGTCGGAGAAGTCTTGACCCAGTTTAACTATATGCCTGCCTTTGGTGTGGCTACAGCAACAGTCATGCAAGTGGCTCGAGCAGTTGGAGAAGATGATTGGAAAAGAGTCGCTAGTTTGAGCAAACAAACCTTTTGGCTTTCTCTGGTCCTCATGCTACCCTTGACCTTCAGTATCTATGCTCTGGGTATACCACTAACTCATCTCTATACGACTGATTCTCTAGCGGTGGAGGCTAGTGTTCTAGTGACACTTTTTTCACTACTTGGTACTCCTATGACGATAGGAACAGTCATCTATACAGCAGTCTGGCAGGGTTTGGGCAATGCTCGGCTTCCCTTTTATGCGACAAGTATAGGGATGTGGTGTATCCGCATTGGAACAGGATATTTGATGGGGATTGTGCTTGGTTGGGGTTTGCCCGGTATTTGGGCCGGAACCCTTTTGGATAATGGTTTTCGTTGGTTATTTCTACGTTACCGTTACCAGCGCTATATGAGCTTGAAAGGATAGGAAATGCAAAAAACAGCTTTTATTTGGGATTTAGACGGGACTTTATTGGACTCTTATGAAGCGATTTTATCAGGGATTGAGGAAACTTTTGCTCAGTTTTCTATTCCTTATGATAAGGAGCAGGTGAGGGAGTTTATTCTCAAGTTTTCTGTGCAGGATTTACTTGTGCAGGTGGCAGAAGAGAGCAAGCTGGATGTAGAAATGCTAAATCAGATGCGTGCACAGAGTTTGGCTGAGAAGAATGCTCAGGTAGTTTTGATGCCAGGTGCGCGTGATGTGCTAGCTTGGGCAGAGGAATCAGGAATTCAGCAATTTGTTTACACTCATAAGGGAGACAATGCTCTTACCATTCTCAGAGATTTGGGTTTGGAATCTTATTTTACAGAGATTTTAACCAGTCAGAGTGGCTTTGCGCGTAAACCTAGTTCAGAAGCGGCTAACTATCTGATAGACAAGTATCAGTTGAATCATGATAGTACTTATTATATAGGGGATCGGACTCTGGATGTGGAATTTGCTCAGAATAGTGGGATTCAAAGTATCAACTTTTTAGAGTCGACTTATGAAGGTAATCACAGGATTCAAGCGTTAGCAGATATTTTCCGTTTTTTTAAGGCTGAGCGATAAAAAGATTGTGTCAGTTTTGTGACAGAGACCTAACAAACTATTTCAAGTAACCGAGTTTGTTACAAGGAATGGACAGTTCTGTTAAATAGGCCCGAGAGGGCTTTTTTTCTGCTCTTTTTGTGTTATCATAGACAGGTACTCATTTGAAAGGAATTTGAAAGAATGAAGAAAAGAATGTTATTGGTGTCAACAGTAGCCTTGTCCTTTGCCCCAGTATTGGCAACTCAAGCAGAAGAAGTTTTTTGGACTGCACGTAGTGTTGAGCAAATCCAAAACGATTTGACTAAAACGGACAATAAAACAAGTTATACCGTTCAGTATGGTGATACCTTGAGCACCATTGCAGAAGCCTTGGGTGTAGATGTCACAGTTCTTGCGAATTTGAATAAAATCACTAATATGGACTTGATTTTCCCAGAAACCGTTTTGACAACGACTGTCAATGAAGCAGAAGAAGTAACGGAAGTTGAAATCCAAACACCTCAAGCAGATTCTAGTGAAGAAGTGACAACTGCGATAGCAGATTTGACAACCAATCAAGTGACCGTTGATGATCAAACTGTTCAGGTTGCAGATCTTTCTCAACCAATTGCAGAAGCTCCAAAAGCAGTAGAAACTACAAATACAAAAGAAGTAGCAACAAGTTCAGAAGTTACAGAGACAGTGACTGCTTCAGAAGAAGTCGCGCCTTCTACAGGAACTTCTGTTTCAGAGGAGCAAATAGCCGAAACAAGCAATGCAGTTGCAGAAGCAGCTCCTTAGGCAACGACTCCAGATGAGAAAGATGAAACACAAGCAATCACTCAAGCTGAATCAGCAGTGGAAGCAACTACAATACCAGTAGAAGAAAAAGCACCTGAAACAACTGCAACAAGTTCAGAAGAAGCAAAAGAAGTAGCATCATCAAGTGAAGCTACAGCAGCAGTTTCTACTTATCAACCAGAAGAGACGAAAACAGCTTCAACAACTTACGCAGCTCCAGCTGCGCCCGATTATGCTGGACTGGCAGTAGCAAAAGCTGAAAATGCTGGCCTTCAACCACAAACAGCTGCCTTTAAAGAAGAAATCGCCAACTTGTTTGGCATCACATCCTTTAGTGGTTACCGTCCAGGAGATAGTGGAGATCACGGAAAAGGTTTGGCTATCGACTTTATGGTACCAGAAAGCTCAGAACTAGGGGATAAGATTGCGGAATACGCTATTCAAAATATGGTCAGCCGAGGAATTAGTTACATCATCTGGAAACAACGTTTCTATGCTCCATTCGATAGTAAATATGGACCAGCTAATACTTGGAACCCAATGCCGGACCGTGGTAGCGTGACAGAAAACCACTATGACCACGTTCACGTTTCAATGAATGGATAAACCAGACTTTGTAATATCATTTTGACGAATGAGATCTAGCTTTCATGATAGGAAGCAAGTCTCGTTCGTTTTTTCTTTGTCATACTCTTCGAAAATCTCTTCAAATCACGTCAGTTTTATATGCAACCTCAAAGCTGTACTTTGAGCAACCTACGGATAGCTTCCTAGTTTGCTCTTTAACTTTCATTGAGTATCAATATGAATGGAAAATGGAAGTTACCATTTTGTAATGATTGAAGCAACATTCTTGCAATCAATTTTACTTTATAACACAATTGATTAGTCAACTATTGATAAATCAAGATAGGAGAAAGAAATGATAGAGATTCAAGATCTGCTTTATCAACTCCGCTTGTCTGAGCAAGCGAGTACGCAATTGTTTGAAAAAAGACTTGGGATTAGTTTGACACGGTATCAGATTTTACTGTTTTTGCTGAAGCATTCCCCTTGTAATCAAATAGCGGTTCAGGAGCGTTTGAAGATTGATCAGGCTGCTTTGACCCGACATTTCAAAATTCTGGAAAAGGAAGGTTTGGTGGAGCGTCATCGTAATCCTGAAAATCAGCGGGAAGTGTTGGTAGAGGCTACGAAGTATGCCAAGGAGCAGTTAGTGGTGAATCCCCCTCTGAAGCATATCAAGGTTAAGGAAGAGATGGAAAGTATCTTAACAGAATCTGAAAAAACAGAACTCAACCGTTTATTAAATAAATTGGTTTTGTGGATTGAGAATATAGAAATTTAAGGAGAAATAGATGTCAATTATTACAATCATTTTAGCAACGATTGTTGCTTTGGAGCATTTTTACATTTTTTATTTGGAAAGTATTGCAACGCAATCAGATGCAACCAGTCGTGTCTTTAACATGGAAAAGGAAGAACTGGCTCGTCCGTCTGTAAGGTCATTGTTTAAAAATCAAGGGATTTATAATGCTCTACTAGGAGTCTTTCTCTTGTATGGGATTTATTTCTCACAGAATTTAGAAATTGTGACTATTTTTGTCTTATTTGTGATTGGGGCTGCGGCTTATGGCTCTCTTACAGCAGATAAGAAAATTATTTTGAAGCAAGGTGGACCAGCTATTTTAGCCTTGATTAGCATTTTCCTTTTTAAATAAATTTGAAGGTCGATTCTAATCTCGCTAATCCTTTTCAATCCAGAATAAGGGAAATATGTTATACTTGTTTTTAAGAAAATAGTTTCATTAAATTGGTTTTGAGGAGTTAGAAATGAAAGTATTAGTGACAGGTTTTGAGCCCTTTGGAGGGGAGAAGGTAAATCCAGCCTTGGAGGCCGTTAAAGGTTTACCAGCTGAAATCCATGGCGCTGAGGTCCGTTGGCTAGAAGTGCCGACAGTCTTTCACAAATCGGCCCAAGTATTGGAAGAAGAGATAAACCGTTATCAACCTGACTTTGTCCTTTGTATTGGCCAAGCAGGTGGAAGATCTAGTTTGACGCCTGAACGAGTGGCCATTAATCAAGACGATGCACGCATCCCGGATAACGAAGGTAATCAACCGATTGACCTTCCCATTCGCCCAGATGGTGCTCCGGCCTACTTTAGTAGTTTGCCGATTAAAGCGATGGTTCAAGCTATAAAAAAAGAGGGATTGCCGGCCTCTGTTTCCAATACGGCAGGTACTTTTGTCTGCAATCATTTGATGTATCAGGCCCTCTATTTGGTAGAAAAAAAATTTCCACATGTTAAGGCAGGTTTTATGCATATTCCTTATATGATGGAACAGGTGGTGAATCGACCGACTACTCCAGCTATGAGTTTAGTGGATATTAGGCGAGGGATAGAAGCGGCAATCGGGGCTATTATAGAACATGGAGATCAGGATCTCAAGTTGGTAGGCGGAGAAACTCATTGATAGAAAAAAGCTTGAGGGGAAACCTTCAAGCTTTTGGACGTTTTCGAGCCAGTACTGCCCGGTAGAAAATTATTTTATTGATTTGAATGTAGGGTAGGAGTGAGAAACTAGCAATTCCAAAAGTAATCCAATTGAGGAAGTACCAAGGAAGGAGTTGTAGGTCTAGAATAAAGCGCTGAAATTTGTAGCCTTTCATCAGGAAACGGCTGGTTTTTAGGATTTGTCCTGGTTTAGCTTGTCCTAAGTCTAGGGTATCACAGAGGAGAAATTCTACCTGCGAATAGGCATAGTATTGTGGGATATAGAGACTATTTCCGACAATCATCAAGAGGATACTTGCTAGAAAGTAAAGACCAAAGGTCATGAGGAAACGCTCAGTTTCAATTGACGTGAGATCCAGATTGGGAAACTCAGGATGAAGAACTACGAATTTCTTTGCTAGAAAGCTACTGTAAAAAAGAAAGTAAATTCCAAGCAAACTAGGAATACTCCATAAGAAGAGATAGAAACGTTTGAGGAGAAGAGTCAAAAAGGTTTGTGAAAAGTGCTCTTCTTTAAATAGAGTGAGACTATTTTTGACGGATAGTTCTGTATCAGGATTCTTGATGAGTTTCAGTGTTGTATAGACTGAACTGGTTAGAAGTATTGTTCCGATAAAGGAGACTAATAGAGGAAAAAGGTAGGCTTGGAATACATGACCAAACACGCTTAAAAAGGGTTGTTCTAAAACACTCTCGTTGATGCGCTCTAAGGGATTGAGGAAGCCAGACAAGATGACCAGCATGCTAGGTAAGAGATAGACGAGAAAGAGGCGGGGATTTTCAGCCTGAAATTGTCTAGCTTGCAGACGAACAGTTTTTAAATCAATTTTTCGGTATTTCATTCTCTCATTATACCATAGTTCGTGACAGTTCCTACTTTTTTTGATAAAATCATACAGTATGCCCTTGGGCACAAAGTATGAACTGGGACTGTCTTTCCCAGCTTCGGAGGTAAAAAATGTCAGATTCACCAATCAAATATCGTTTGATTAAGAAAGAAAAACACACGGGAGCTCGTCTGGGAGAAATCATCACACCCCATGGTACCTTCCCAACACCTATGTTTATGCCAGTTGGGACACAAGCCACTGTCAAAACTCAGTCGCCTGAAGAATTGAAGGAAATGGGGTCGGGAATTATCCTGTCAAACACCTATCATCTCTGGCTTCGTCCTGGAGATGAACTCATTGCACGCGCAGGCGGTCTCCATAAGTTCATGAATTGGGACCAGCCTATTTTGACAGATAGTGGTGGTTTTCAGGTTTATTCCTTAGCAGATAGTCGCAATATCACAGAAGAAGGGGTAACTTTTAAAAACCATCTCAATGGTTCTAAGATGTTCTTGTCCCCAGAAAAAGCCATCTCTATTCAGAACAATCTGGGTTCAGATATCATGATGTCCTTTGACGAATGTCCCCAGTTTTATCAACCATACGACTACGTTAAGAAATCAATCGAGCGTACCAGTCGTTGGGCTGAGCGTGGTTTGAAGGCTCACCGTCGTCCGCATGACCAAGGGTTATTTGGGATTGTGCAGGGGGCTGGATTTGAAGACCTTCGTCGACAATCGGCTCATGACCTTGTCAGCATGGACTTCCCAGGCTACTCTATCGGTGGTTTGGCAGTGGGAGAAACCCACGAAGAGATGAATGCTGTCTTGGACTTCACAACCCAACTGCTTCCTGAAAATAAACCTCGTTATCTGATGGGTGTGGGAGCGCCAGATAGCTTGATTGATGGGGTGATTCGTGGGGTGGATATGTTTGATTGTGTCTTGCCGACTCGTATCGCTCGTAATGGGACTTGTATGACCAGTCAAGGTCGTTTGGTTGTAAAAAATGCTCAGTTTGCTGAGGACTTTACGCCACTGGATCCTGAGTGTGATTGCTACACATGTAAGAACTATACACGCGCTTATCTTCGTCACCTGCTCAAGGCTGATGAAACCTTTGGTATCCGCTTGACTAGCTACCACAATCTTTACTTCTTGCTTAACCTGATGAAGCAAGTGCGACAAGCCATCATGGATGACAATCTCTTAGAATTCCGTGAGTATTTTGTAGAAAAATATGGCTATAATAAGTCAGGCCGTAATTTTTAAACTGGAATAGATATAAGCTAAAAATCCTAAGTTTTCTCTTGGGATTTTTCTTCTTTTTTTGATAGAATAAAGTGTACAATGAAAGGGAGAATAAACTCGTATGCGTATTAAATGGTTTTCCTTGATTAGGATTACAGGTTTACTTTTGGTACTCTTGTATCATTTCTTTCAGACGATCTTTCCTGGAGGATTTTTCGGGGTAGATGTCTTTTTTACATTTTCAGGTTTCCTGATTACAGCTCTACTTATCGAAGAATTTTCTAAAAATCATGAAATTGATTTGGTTGGATTTTTTAGGAGACGCTTTTATCGTATCGTACCACCTGTGGTTTTGATGGTCTTGGTAACCATGCCCTTTACCTTTCTAGTTCGCCAAGATTATGTGGCTGGAATTGGGGGTCAAATTGCGGGTGTCTTAGGCTTCATGACCAACTTCTATGAACTTCTAACAGGAGGAAGTTATGAATCTCAGTTCATTCCTCATTTGTTTGTTCATAATTGGAGCTTGGCTGTTGAGGTTCACTACTATATCCTCTGGGGCTTGGCAGTTTGGTTCTTATCCAAACAGGCTAAATCAAATGGTCAGTTGAAGGGAATGGTCTTTCTCTTGTCTGCTGCTGCCTTCTTGATCAGCTTCTTCTCTATGTTTATTGGTAGTTTTCTAGTAACTTCTTATTCTTCTGTTTACTTCTCCAGTTTAACTCATATCTATCCATTCTTTTTGGGAAGTGTGTTAGCAACTATCGTAGGCGTTCGTCAGACGACTTCCCTAGTTAAGCAATTGGATAAAATCTGGGATTTACGCAAGACCCTTTTGGTTTTTGGAGGAGGTTTTGGATTCTTACTCATTTTGACCTTCTTTGTCAAATTTACCTATCTCTTTGCCTATCTTATGGGCTTCTTGCTTGCCAGCCTTGCAGCCCTTGCTATGATTCTGGCGGCGCGTGTCTTACATGAAAAGACTCCTAACATGCAGGAGCCAAAGATTATCAGCTTTTTAGCGGATACTAGCTATGCGGTTTATCTTTTCCATTGGCCTTTCTATATTATTTTCTCACAGTTGACATCAAATCTTCTTGCTGTGTTACTGACTTTGATTTGTTCTTATGGATTCGCCAGTCTTTCATTTTATGTGTTGGAACCTTGGATTGCAGGAAAGAACACACCTGTTTTACAAACCCTTCGTCCCCTGCCTCATATTCACACAATCCTTGCAGCAAGTACAGGAATCTTGGCCTTCATTGTCTTCTTAGTAACTCTGTTGGCACCACAAGTGGGAGCTTTTGAGACAGACTTAACTGTCAATGGCTTGAAGCAAGCTGCAACAAATATTAACCAGACCAAGGTGATGACAGAACGAGCAGAGGCTGATAGTTTAGGAATTGCTGATGGCACTATGTTAATTGGTGATTCGGTAGCACTAAGAGCTAATACAGCTCTGCAGATAGCCCTTCCTGGAGCACAGATTAACGCACAAGTCAGCAGAACAACCAAGACTGCCAATGAAATCATGCTCAACAATAGCCAGAATAAATTTCTACCAAAGATGGTGGTTATTGCAACAGGGGTAAATAATCCTGAAAATTATAAGGAAGATTGGGATAGTATCGTGAAAAATCTTCCTAAGGGGCACCATATGGTTTTAGTGACTCCTTATGAAGGAGATAAGACAAAAGAGACCTATGCAATCGTTGAGAAGGCGGCTGCCTATATGAGAGAATTGGCAGAGAAGACTCCTTACATCACGATAGCAGATTGGAATCAAGCTGCTAAGGAACATCCAGAAATTTGGACTGGGACAGACCAAGTCCATTTTGGAAGTGACAATAGTAAAATTGAAGCAGGAGCTAAATTGTATGCAGATATCATTGCTGCAGCCTTGCAAACAGCTCAAGACAAGCCGGTCAAATCAAAATAACTTGTATTAAAAAGAGAAGAGTTGGAGAAATCCAGCTCTTTTAAAATATATCTAGAAAACAGGTCTATACCATTTACAAATGAATCAGAAAGGTTTATAATGTAATTGACATAATAAATATCAAAAGTAATCTTTTAAGGAGGTCATTATTATGCCTAATTACGTTAAAGCGGATCAGTTTTTCTATCCATTTGGCATTCGTCGCGGTGGGTACTTAGAACTTGTTGATGGCAAATTTGGGAAACATGTGGATCAAATTCCTGAAGGAGCAGAGGTTCTTGACTATACTGGTTATAGCATTGCACCAGGTCTTGTGGATACTCATATTCATGGATATGCAGGTGTAGATGTGATGGACAACAACATTGAAGGTACATTGCATACTATGAGTGAAGGACTTCTTAGTACCGGTGTTACCAGTTTCTTGCCCACAACTTTAACAGCCACTTATGAGCAATTGCTTGCAGTCACTGAAAATCTTGGAAACCATTATAAAGAAGCAACAGGTGCTAAGATTCGTGGGATTTATTATGAAGGTCCATATTTCACAGAAACTTTTAAGGGGGCACAAAATCCAACTTATATGAGAGACCCGGGTGTTGAGGAGTTTCATTCTTGGCAGGATGCTGCAAAAGGGATGCTAAATAAAATCGCTATTGCACCAGAACGTGATGGGGTGGAAGATTTTGTACGTACTATTACAGGTGAAGGTGTGACAGTTGCACTTGGACACTCAGATGCGACATTTGAACAAGCTAAGAAGGCAGTTGATGCTGGAGCTAGTGTATGGGTACATGCCTATAATGGGATGCGTGGTTTAACACACCGCGAACTAGGTATGGTAGGAGCTATGTATGAGCTCCCACATACTTACGCAGAATTGATTTGTGATGGTTATCACGTAGATCCAAAAGCTTGTGAGATTTTACTTAAGCAAAAGGGGACAGAAAACATCGCTCTTATTACGGACTGTATGACAGCTGGTGGGCTTGAAGACGGTGACTATATGTTGGGAGAATTCCCTGTTGTAGTAGCAAATGGAACTGCACGTCTCAAATCTACTGGTAATTTGGCAGGTTCTATCCTCAAACTTAAAGATGGTATGAGAAATGTAGTCGAGTGGGGTATTGCAAATCCACACGAAGCGGTCATGATGGCTAGCCTTAACCCAGCAAAATCTGTTAATATTGACGATGTCTGTGGACAAATTCGTGAAGGTTATGATGCAGATTTTATTGTTTTAGACAAAGATTTGGAATTGGTAGCTACGTATCTAGATGGTGTGAAACGTTATCAAGCATAAGAGAGAAGGCAGAAGTTAGTGACTAGCTTCTGCTTTTTTATCTATATTACTTTACCGGTAAATAAAAAAGTTAAAAAAATCACAAAAAATCTTGAACAAACAAATAAAAAGGCTTACAATTATATTATAAATTATAAATAGTACAAATAAAAAAAGGAGGAGTGCTTTATGAAAGCCTATACTTATGTTAAACCAGGACTTGCTTCTTTTGTTGATGTAGACAAACCAGTTATATGCAAGCCAACAGATGCTATTGTGCGTATCGTAAAAACTACTATTTGTGGAACAGACCTCCATATTATCAAAGGGGATGTTCCCGCTTGCCAAAGTGGTACCATTCTTGGTCACGAAGGGATTGGGATTGTTGAAGAAGTTGGAGAAGGAGTTTCTAATTTCAAAAAAGGCGACAAGGTTTTGATTTCTTGTGTCTGTGCCTGTGGTAAATGCTACTACTGTAAAAAAGGAATTTATGCCCACTGTGAAGACGAAGGGGGCTGGATTTTCGGTCACTTGATTGATGGTATGCAGGCGGAGTATCTACGTGTCCCTCATGCTGATAATACTCTTTACCATACTCCAGAAGACTTGTCAGACGAAGCTTTGGTTATGCTATCAGACATTCTGCCTACTGGATATGAAATTGGTGTCTTAAAAGGGAAAGTAGAGCCTGGTTGCAGCGTAGCCATTATTGGTTCAGGTCCAGTTGGTTTAGCAGCTCTTTTGACAGCTCAATTCTATTCACCAGCTAAATTGATTATGGTGGACTTAGACGATAACCGCTTGGAAACTGCTGTATCATTTGGTGCGACTCACAAGGTTAATTCTTCAGACCCTGAAAAAGCCATTAAAGAAATTTATGATTTGACAGATGGCCGTGGTGTAGATGTCGCTATCGAAGCTGTTGGTATTCCTGCAACATTTGATTTCTGTCAAAAGATTATCGGTGTAGACGGAACGGTTGCAAACTGTGGTGTACATGGTAAACCAGTTGAATTCGATTTGGACAAACTTTGGATTCGCAACATCAATGTAACAACTGGTTTGGTATCTACAAATACAACTCCACAATTGTTGAAAGCTCTTGAAAGTCATAAGATTGAACCAGAAAAATTGGTAACCCATTATTTCAAACTCAGTGAAATTGAAAAAGCTTATGAAGTCTTCAGTAAGGCAGCAGACCACCATGCCATCAAGGTCATTATTGAAAACGATATCTCAGAAGCTTAGGTAGTAAAAAGATTTTGGAACACAAGCAAATAGAAATTCAGTCATCCATCAGATGACTGGATTTTTTATCAAAAAATTAAGAAATGAGCATATTTCTTTCCTTGTCTGGCGGAATTAGTTATAATATACGATACAAAGGAATTGAATGAATATGTATCGTGTTATAGAAATGTATGGAGATTTTGAACCCTGGTGGTTCTTAGAAGGTTGGGAAGAAGATATTGTAGCAAGTAAGAAATTTGACCAGTATTATGATGCTCTCAAATACTATAAAACTTGCTGGTTTAAATTGGAACAAGAATCCCCTCTTTATAAAAGTAGAAGTGACTTGATGACCATTTTCTGGGATCCGGAAGACCAACGCTGGTGTGATGAATGTGATGACTATTTACAACAATACCATTCTTTGGCTCTTTTGCAGGATGAGCAGGTTATCCCAGATGAAAAATTACGTCCAGGCTATGAAAAACAAACAGGTAAGGAAAGGCACCGTTCTTGCCGTATGAAATTAAGATAGAGAAAAAGTAACTTTTTTGGAGTTGCTTTTTTTATTTTCCCAAATCTTTGCGAATAGTATAGGTGAGGAGGTAAGTATGGTTCAAGAAATTGCACAAGAAATCATTCGTTCGGCCCGGAAAAAAGGGGCACAAGACATTTATTTTGTCCCCAAGTTAGACGCCTATGAGCTTCATATGAGGGTAGGAGACGAGCGCTGTAAAATCGGTTGTTATGATTTTGAAAAATTTGCGGCCGTCATCAGTCACTTTAAGTTTGTGGCGGGTATGAATGTTGGAGAAAAGCGACGTAGTCAACTTGGTTCCTGTGATTATGAATATGACCAGAAGATGGCGTCCCTACGTTTATCTACTGTAGGCGATTATCGAGGGCATGAGAGTTTAGTTATTCGCTTGTTGCATGATGAGGAGCAGGATTTGCATTTTTGGTTTCAGGATATTGGAGAACTGGGTAAGCAGTACAGGCAACGTGGTCTCTATCTCTTTGCTGGCCCAGTCGGCAGTGGCAAGACAACCTTAATGCATGAATTAGCTAAGTCCCTTTTTAAGGGGCAACAGGTTATGTCCATCGAAGATCCTGTCGAAATCAAGCAGGACGACATGCTCCAGTTGCAGTTGAATGAGGCGATTGGGCTAACCTATGAAAATCTTATCAAGCTTTCCTTACGTCATCGTCCTGATCTCTTGATTATCGGAGAAATTCGGGACAGCGAGACGGCGCGTGCAGTAGTTAAAGCTAGTTTGACAGGTGCGACAGTCTTTTCAACCATTCATGCCAAGAGTATTCGAGGTGTTTATGAGCGCCTGTTGGAGTTGGGTGTGAGTGAGGAGGAATTGGCAGTCGTTCTGCAGGGAGTCTGCTATCAGAGATTAATCGGGGGAGGAGGAATCGTTGACTTTGCAAACAAAGACTATCAAGAACACCAGCCAACTAGCTGGAATGAACAGATTGACCAACTTCTTAAAGACGGACATATCACAAGTCTTCAGGCTGAAACGGAAAAAATTAGCTACAGCTAAGCAAAAAAATATCATCACCTTGTTTAACAATCTCTTTTCCAGCGGTTTTCATCTGGTGGAGACCATCTCCTTTTTAGATAGGAGTGCATTATTGGACAAGCAGTGTGTGACCCAGATGCGCACGGGCTTGTCTCAGGGGAAATCATTCTCAGAAATGATGGAAAGTTTAGGTTTTTCAAGTGCCATTGTCACTCAGTTATCCCTAGCTGAAGTCCATGGGAATCTTCACCTGAGTTTGGGAAAGATAGAAGAGTATCTAGATAATCTGGCCAAGGTCAAGAAAAAACTAATTGAGGTAGCGACCTATCCCTTGATTTTGCTGGGTTTTCTTCTTTTAATCATGCTGGGGCTACGGAACTACCTACTACCACAACTGGATAGTAGCAATATTGCCACTCAAATCATTGGCAATCTACCACAAATTTTTCTAGTAATGGTAGGGTTTGTTTCAGTAGGTGTCCTTTTAGCACTAACTTTTTATAAAAGAAGTTCTAAGATGCGCGTCTTTTCTATCTTAGCACGCCTTCCCTTTCTTGGAATCTTTGTGCAGACCTATTTGACAGCCTATTATGCGCGTGAGTGGGGGAATATGATTTCGCAGGGAATGGAGCTGACGCAGATTTTTCAGATCATGCAGGAACAAGGTTCCCAACTCTTTAAAGAAATCGGTCGAGACCTAGCTCAATCCTTACAAAATGGTTGCGAATTTTCTCAAACCATAGAAACCTATCCTTTCTTTAAAAAGGAGTTGAGTCTCATTATCGAGTATGGGGAAGTCAAGTCCAAGCTGGGTAGTGAGTTGGAAATCTATGCTGAAAAAACTTGGGAAGCTTTTTTTACCCGAGTCAACCGCACCATGAATTTGGTGCAGCCACTGGTTTTTATCTTTGTGGCCCTGATTATCGTTTTACTTTATGCGGCAATGCTCATGCCCATGTATCAAAATATGGAGGTAAATTTCTAAAATGAAAAAAATCAAGACAAATTTAAAAAAAGCTAAGGTTCAAGCCTTCACTCTGGTAGAAATGTTAGTTGTCCTTTTAATCATCAGCGTGCTTCTATTACTCTTTGTACCTAATCTGACCAAGCAAAAAGAAGCAGTCAACGACAAAGGAAAAGCTGCTGTTGTTAAGGTGGTGGAAAGCCAGGCAGAGCTTTATAGCTTAGATAAAAATGAAGATGCTAGCCTAAGTAAGTTACAAGCAGATGGGCGAATCACAGAAGAACAGGCTAAAGCTTATAATGAATACTATGCTAAAAATGGAGGAACAAATCGTAAAGTCAATGATTAAGGCCTTTACCATGCTGGAAAGTCTCTTGGTTTTGGGACTTGTAACTATGATTGCCTTGGGTTTGTCCGGTTCTGTCCAGTCCACTTTTGCAGCGGTAGAGGAGCAGATTTTCTTTATGGAGTTTGAAGAACTGTATCGGGAAACCCAAAAACGCAGTGTAGCTAGTCAGCAAAAGACTAGTCTAAACTTAGCTGGGCAAACGATCAGTAATGGCAGTCAAAAGTTGACAGTTCCTAAAGGAATTCAGGCACCATCAGGCCAAAGTATCACATTTGACCGAGCTGGGGGCAATTCGTCCCTGGCTAAGGTTGAATTTCAGACCGGTAAAGGAACGATTCGTTATCAATTATATCTAGGAAATGGAAAAATTAAACGCATTAAGGAAACAAAAAATTAGGGCAGTGATTTTACTGGAAGCAGTCGTCGCTCTAGCTATCTTTGCCAGCATTGCGACCCTTCTTTTGGGACAAATTCAGAAAAATAGGCAAGAAGAAGCAAAAATCTTGCAAAAGGAAGAAATCTTGAGGGTAGCTAAGATGGCCTTGCAGACAGGTCAAAATCAGGTAAAGATAAACGGAGTTGAGATTCAGGTGTTTTCTAGTGAAAAGGGATTGGAGGTCTACCATGGTTCAGAACAGTTGTTGGCTATCAAAGAGCCATAAGGTCAAGGCTTTTACCTTGTTGGAATCCCTTATTGCTCTTATTGTTATCAGTGGAAGCTTACTCCTCTTTCAAGCCATGAGTCAGCTCCTCATTTCAGAAGTTCGCTACCAGCAGCAAAGCGAGCAAAAGGAGTGGCTCCTGTTTGTGGACCAGTTGGAGGCAGAATTAGACCGTTCGCAGTTCGAAAAAATAGAAGGTAATCGCATTTATATGAAGCAGGATGGCAAGGATATCTCTATTGGTAAGTTAAAATCGGATGATTTTCGGAAAACTGATGCCAGTGGACGAGGTTATCAGCCTATGGTTTATGGTCTCAAATCTGCGCAGATTACAGAGGATAATCAACTGGTTCGCTTTCGTTTTCAGTTCCAAAAAGGCTTAGAAAGGGAGTTCATCTATCGTGTGGAAAAAGCAAAAAGTTAAGGCGGGTGTTCTCATCTATGCAGTCACTATAGCAGCCATCTTTAGTCTTTTGTTACAATTTTACTTGAACAGACAAGTCGCCCACTATCAAGACTATGCTTTGAATAAAGAAAAGCTGATTGCTTTTGCCATGGCCAAGCGAACTAAAGGTAAGGTTGAGCAAGAAAGTGGGGAACAGGCCTTTAATCTGGGTCAGGTGAGCTATCAAAATAAGAAAACAAGCTTGGTGACAAGGGTTCGTACACCTAAGAGCCAATATGAGTTCATCTTTCCTTCCGTCAAACTCAAAGAAGAGAAAACAGCTAAAAAGGAAAAGGTAGTGACTGATTCAAGTAATCAAGCAGAGAAGAAAAAATCAGAAGAGAAAGTTGAAAAGAAAGAGAATTCCTAGCCAATCAAGCTACTTTGTGCTAAACTAAAAATATGAAACATGATTTTAACCACAAAGCAGAAACTTTCGATTCCCCTAAAAATATCTTCCTTGCAAACTTGGTTTGTCAAGCAGTCAAGAAACAGATTGATCTTCTATCAGACAAAGAAATTTTGGATTTTGGTGGAGGGACGGGTCTGTTAACCTTGCCCCTAGCCAAGCAGGCCAAGTCTGTAACATTGGTGGATATTTCGGAGAAAATGCTGGAGCAAGCTCGTTTGAAAGCAGAGCAGCAAGACATCAAGAATATCCAGTTTCTGGAGCAAGATTTACTGGCAAATCCCTTGGAGCAAGAGTTTGATCTCATTGTTGTTTGTCGTGTTCTTCATCATATGCCTGATTTGGATGAGGCTCTCTCACTGTTTCATCAACATCTGAGAGAAAACGGACAACTCCTCATTGCTGATTTTACCAAGACAGAAGCTAACCATCATGGATTTGAATTGCCTGAACTGGAAAACAAGCTAGCCCAGTTTGGTTTTTCATCTGTGTATAGTCAGATCCTCTATAGCGCTGAAGACCTGTTTCAAGGAAATTACTCAGAACTCTTTTTAACAGTAGCCCAAAAATCACTCGCCTAGTCAGGGAGTGATTTTTCTATAAGGATGGAAAAAAGAAGGGAAATTTGATAAGATAGGAATATGGATTTTGAAAAAATTGAACAAGCTTATACCTATTTACTAGAGAATGTCCAAGTCATTCAAAGTGATTTGGCGACCAACTTTTATGACGCCCTGGTGGAGCAAAATAGCATCTATCTGGATGGTGAAACTGAGCTAGAGCAGGTCAAGGAAAACAATCAGGCCCTTAAACGCTTAGCGCTACGCAAAGAAGAATGGCTCAAGACCTACCAGTTTCTCTTGATGAAGGCTGGGCAGACAGAGCCCCTACAGGCCAATCACCAGTTTACACCAGATGCCATTGCTTTACTTTTGGTGTTTATTGTGGAAGAGTTGTTTAAAGAAGAGGAAATCACTATCCTCGAAATGGGTTCCGGGATGGGAATTCTGGGCGCTACTTTCTTGACCTCGCTTGATAAAAAGGTGGATTACTTGGGAATGGAAGTGGATGATTTGCTGATTGATTTGGCGGCTAGTATGGCAGATGTAATTGGTTTGCAGGCTGGCTTTGTCCAAGGAGATGCCGTTCGTCCACAAATGCTCAAAGAAAGCGACGTGGTCATCAGCGACTTGCCTGTCGGCTATTATCCTGATGATGCCGTTGCGTCGCATCATCAAGTTGCTTCTAGCCAAGAACATACTTACGCCCATCACTTGCTCATGGAACAAGGACTTAAGTATCTCAAGTCAGATGGATACGCTATTTTTCTCGCTCCGAGTGATTTGTTGACCAGCCCTCAAAGTGACTTTTTGAAAGGCTGGTTGAAAGAGGAGGCAAGTTTGACTGCCATGATTAGTTTGCCTGAAAATCTCTTTGCTAATGCTAAACAATCTAAGACTATTTTTATCCTACAGAAGAAAAATGAAATAGCAGTAGAGCCTTTTGTTTATCCACTTTCTAGCTTGCAAGATGCAAGTGTTTTAATGAAATTTAAAGAAAATTTTCAAAAATGGACTCAAGGTACTGAAATATAAAATAGATTTTGTTATAATAGATGAAAACGCTTAAAAAGGGGTATCATGTTATGACAAAAACAATTGCAATCAATGCGGGAAGTTCAAGTTTGAAATGGCAACTTTATCAAATGCCAGAGGAAAAAGTTCTTGCTAAAGGTTTAATTGAACGGATTGGTTTGAAAGATTCTATTTCAACTGTAAAATTTGATGGCCGTTCTGAACAACAAATTTTGGATATCGAAAATCACACACAAGCTGTTAAAATCTTATTGGATGATTTGATTCGTTTCGATATTATCAAGGCTTATGATGAGATTACAGGTGTTGGACACCGTGTTGTTGCCGGTGGAGAATATTTCAAAGAATCAACAGTCGTTGAGGGAGATGTTTTAGAAAAAGTTGAAGAGTTGAGCTTGTTGGCTCCTCTCCACAATCCAGCCAATGCAGCAGGTGTTCGTGCCTTCAAGGAATTGTTGCCAGACATTACCAGTGTAGTTGTTTTTGATACTTCATTCCACACAACTATGCCAGAGAAAGCTTATCGCTACCCTCTACCAACAAAATATTACACAGAAAACAAGGTTCGTAAATATGGTGCCCACGGTACAAGTCACCAGTTTGTAGCAGGAGAAGCAGCAAAACTCTTGGGCCGTCCATTAGAGGACTTGAAATTGATTACTTGCCACATCGGTAATGGTGCTTCTATTACAGCTGTTAAGGGTGGTCAATCTGTTGATACTTCAATGGGATTCACTCCACTTGGTGGTGTGATGATGGGAACACGTACAGGAGATATTGACCCAGCTATCATTCCTTACTTAATGCAATATACAGAGGACTTTAACACGCCTGAAGACATTAGTCACGTTCTTAATCGTGAATCAGGACTGATGGGGGTTTCAGGTAAATCTAGTGATATGCGTGATGTGATTGCTGCTATGGAAGAAGGGGATCATGATGCCACTTTGGCTTATGAAATGTATGTTGATCGTATCCAAAAACATATCGGTCAATACCTTGCAGTCTTAAATGGAGCAGATGCTATTATCTTCACAGCAGGTATTGGTGAAAATGCTGCAAATGTGCGTGAAGATGTTATCTCAGGTATCTCTTGGTTTGGTTGTGATGTTGACCCAGAAAAGAACGTCTTTGGTGTGACAGGAGACATCTCAACAGATGCAGCTAAAATCCGTGTATTGGTTATTCCAACAGATGAAGAGCTAGTTATTGCCCGTGACGTTGAGCGCTTGAAAAAATAACTAAAATCAGAAAAAATATTCAGTACAAGGAGTTGGGAAAGAGATTTTTCCAGCTTCTTTTTCTGATGGAAATGTCCAAAACCTTGCTATGATTGGCTTTTTTGAAAAATATGGTATAATAGTAGTAATTTAATAGATGGAGTTGAGTTTTGAAGAAAAACTTTCGTGTAAAAAGAGAGAAAGATTTTAAGGCGATTTTTAAGGAGGGGACAAGTTTTGCCAATCGCAAGTTTGTTGTCTACCAACTAGAAAATCAGAAAAACCATTTTCGAGTAGGTCTATCAGTTAGCAAAAAACTGGGGAATGCCGTCACTAGAAATCAAATTAAGCGACGGATTCGGCATATTATCCAGAATGCAAAAGGGAGTCTGGCAGAAGATGTCGATTTTGTTGTCATTGCTCGAAAAGGGGTCGAAATCTTGGGATACGCAGAGATGGAGAAAAATCTACTCCACGTATTAAAATTATCAAAGATTTACCAGGAAGGAAATGGGAGTGAAAAAGAAACTACAGTTGACTAGTTTGCTAGGACTGTCTCTATTGATCATGACAGCATGTGCAACAAATGGGGCAACTAGCGATATCACAGCCGATTCGGCTGATTTTTGGAGTAAATTTGTTTACTTCTTTGCGGAAATTATTCGCTTTTTGTCGTTTGATATCAGTATCGGAGTGGGGATTATCCTCTTTACGGTCTTGATTCGTACAGTTCTCTTGCCAGTCTTTCAAGTGCAAATGGTGGCTTCTAGAAAAATGCAGGAAGCTCAACCACGTATTAAAGCGCTTCGAGAACAATATCCGGGTCGAGATATGGAAAGCAGAACCAAGCTAGAGCAGGAAATGCGTAAAGTCTTTAAAGAAATGGGTGTCAGACAGTCAGATTCTCTTTGGCCGATTTTGATTCAGATGCCGGTTATCTTGGCCTTGTTCCAAGCTCTATCAAGAGTTGACTTTTTAAAGACAGGTCATTTCTTATGGATTAACCTTGGTGGTGTGGATACAACCCTTGTTCTTCCGATTTTAGCAGCTGTATTTACCTTTTTAAGTACTTGGCTGTCTAATAAAGCCTTGTCTGAACGTAATGGCGCTACGACTGCGATGATGTATGGGATTCCAGTCTTAATTTTTATCTTTGCAGTTTATGCACCAGGTGGAGTTGCCCTCTACTGGACAGTGTCCAACGCTTATCAAGTCTTGCAAACCTATTTCTTGAACAATCCATTCAAGATTATTGCAGAGCGCGAGGCCGTAGTACAGGCACAAAAAGATTTGGAAAATAGAAAAAGAAAAGCCAAGAAAAAGGCTCAGAAAACGAAATAATAAGGAGGGATCTGGTAATGGTAGTATTTACGGGTTCAACTGTTGAAGAAGCAATCCAGAAAGGATTGAAAGAATTAGATATTCCAAGAATGAAGGCTCACATCAAAGTCATTTCTCGTGAAAAAAATGGATTTCTTGGTTTATTTGGTAAAAAACCAGCCCAAGTTGACATTGAAGCTATTAGTGAAACAACGGTCATTAAAGCTAATCAGCAGGCTGTCAAGGGTGTTCCTAAAGAAATTAATGAACAAAATGAACCGGTCAAAACAGTCAGTGAAGCAACCGTTGATTTGGGTCATGTTGTAGAAGCAATTAAAAAGATTGAAGAAGAAGGCCAAGGGGTTTCTGATGAAGTCAAGGCTGAAATCTTGAAAAATGAAAAACATGCAAGCACTATCTTAGAAGAAACTGGGCATATTGAGATTTTAAATGAATTACAGCTTGAAGAAGCTGGTTTCGGAGAAGAAGTAGAAACTCCTATTGTCGAGACTCAAGCTGAACAAACTGAAAGTCAAGAATTAGAAGATCTGGGCTTAAAAGTTGAACCGAGTTTTGACATTGAACAAGTAGCTACGGAAGTCACGACTTATGTCCAAACAATCATTGATGATATGGACGTTGAGGCGACGATTTCAAATGATTATAACCGTCGTAGCATCAATTTACAAATTGATACCAATGAGCCAGGTCGTATTATCGGTTACCATGGTAAAGTTTTGAAGGCCTTACAACTATTGGCTCAAAATTATCTTTACAACCGCTATTCAAGAACCTTCTACATTACTATTAATGTCAATGATTACGTTGAACATCGTGCAGAAGTCTTGCAGACCTATGCTCAAAAATTGGCGACTCGTGTTTTAGAAGAAGGACGTAGTCATCAAACAGATCCTATGTCAAATAGCGAACGCAAGATTATCCATCGCATTATTTCACGTATGGATGGCGTGACTAGTTACTCTGAGGGTGATGAGCCAAATCGCTATGTAGTTGTAGATACAGAATAAACAAAATCAGGGTTCTCCTGATTTTTTGCTAGCTGGAGGAGATTAAATTAATGTTGAATAAGATAAGAGACTATCTAGACTTTGCTGGTTTGCAGTACCGTAATCCTGATAAGGCGGGAGCAGAGCGAGAGAAAATGCTGGCATTTCGCCACAAAGGTCAAGAGGCCAGAAAGGCTTTTACAGAGCTAGCCAAAGCCTTTCAAGCAAGCCATCCAGAATGGCAACTCCAACAGACTAGCCAGTGGATGAACCAAGAGCAGTGTTTGCGACCACATTTCTGGGTCTATCTACAGAGAGACGGACAAGTGACAGAGCCTATGCTAGCCTTACGTTTGTACGGGAATCCTTCTGATTTTGGTGTTTCCCTAGAAGTCAGTTTCATCGAGCGCAAGAAATATGAGCAAACTCTAGGCAAGCAGGCCAAGGTTTTAGAAATTCCACCAGTAGAAGGTGTTTATTACTTAGTCTACTCAAATGGAGAAAGTCATAAGATGGAGGCTACTGAGGAAAATCGTCAGGTTTTAGTCGAGAAGGTAGGAAGTCAAGAAATCCGAAAAGTGTTAGTTAAAGCAGATGTTTCTTTTATAGAAAATCAATCATTAGAAGTGATTTTAGAAAAATTAGAAGATGCTTATGAACGCTTACTTCCCTACTATCAGGCGACTAGAGGATAGCAAATAGAATACTTATTTACGTCGAATTGTTTAATTGCTATTCTATGTATTTTTTCATATAATAGTAAAATAGAATGTGTGATTCAATCATCACCTCAAATAGAAAGGAAATTCTATGTCAAATCTATCTGTTAATGCAATTCGTTTCCTAGGTATTGACGCCATTAATAAAGCCAACTCAGGTCATCCAGGTGTGGTTATGGGAGCGGCTCCGATGGCTTATAGCCTCTTTACAAAACAACTTCGTATCAATCCAGCTCAACCAAACTGGATTAACCGTGACCGTTTTATTCTTTCAGCTGGTCATGGTTCAATGCTTCTATATGCCCTTCTTCATCTTTCTGGTTTTGAAGATGTTAGCATGGATGAGATCAAGAGCTTCCGCCAATGGGGTTCAAAAACACCAGGTCACCCAGAATTTGGCCATACAGCAGGGATTGATGCTACAACAGGTCCTCTAGGACAAGGGATTTCAACTGCCACTGGTTTTGCCCAAGCAGAACGTTTCTTGGCGGCCAAATATAACCGCGAAGGCTACAATATCTTTGACCACTATACTTACGTTATCTGTGGAGACGGAGACTTGATGGAAGGTGTTTCAAGCGAGGCGGCTTCATACGCAGGCTTGCAAAAACTAGACAAGTTGGTTGTTCTTTATGATTCAAATGACATCAACTTGGATGGTGAGACAAAGGATTCCTTTACAGAAAGTGTTCGTGACCGTTACAATGCTTACGGTTGGCATACAGCCTTGGTTGAAGATGGAACAGACTTGGAAGCAATCCATGCTGCTATTGAAGCGGCTAAAGCTTCAGGCAAACCATCTTTGATTGAAGTGAAGACTGTTATTGGATACGGTTCTCCAAACAAACAAGGAACTAATGCTGTACACGGTGCTCCTCTTGGAGCAGATGAAACTGCAGCAACTCGCCAAGCACTTGGTTGGGACTACGAGCCGTTTGAAATCCCAGAACAAGTATATGCTGATTTCAAAGAACATGTTGCAGACCGTGGTGCATCAGCTTATCAAACTTGGACTAAATTAGTTGCTGACTATAAAGAGGCTCATCCAGAACTGGCTGCAGAAGTAGAAGCCATCATCGATGGACGTGATCCAGTTGAAGTGACTCCAGCAGACTTCCCAGCATTAGAAAATGGCTTCTCTCAAGCAACTCGTAACTCGAGTCAGGATGCTTTGAACGTTGTGGCAGCTAAGTTACCAACCTTCTTAGGTGGATCAGCTGACCTAGCTCACTCAAACATGACTTATATCAAGACTGACGGACTTCAAGACGATACTAATCGCTTGAACCGTAACATTCAGTTTGGTGTTCGTGAATTTGCAATGGGAACTATCTTGAACGGGATGGCCCTTCACGGTGGACTTCGTGTATACGGTGGAACTTTCTTCGTCTTCTCTGACTATGTGAAGGCAGCTGTTCGCTTGTCAGCCTTACAAGGACTTCCTGTGACTTATGTCTTTACCCACGATTCAATCGCAGTCGGGGAAGATGGCCCAACGCACGAACCAGTTGAACACTTAGCAGGTCTTCGTGCTATGCCAAATCTAAATGTTTTCCGTCCAGCAGATGCGCGTGAAACGCAAGCGGCTTGGTACCTTGCAGTGACAAGTGAAAAAACACCAACTGCCCTTGTCTTGACACGTCAAAACTTGACTGTTGAAGAAGGAACAGACTTCGACAAGGTTGCAAAAGGTGCCTATGTTGTCTATGAAAATGCATCAGACTTTGATACCATCTTGATTGCGACAGGTTCAGAGGTTAATCTTGCTGTCTCAGCTGCCAAAGAATTGGCTAGTCAAGGTGCAAAAGTCCGCGTAGTCAGCATGCCATCTACAGATGTCTTTGATAAACAAGATGTGGCTTACAAGGAAGAAATTCTTCCAAATGAAGTTCGCCGTCGTGTTGCAGTCGAAATGGGTGCAACTCAAAACTGGTACAAATATGTTGGTCTTGATGGTGCCGTTCTAGGTATTGATACCTTCGGAGCCTCTGCCCCAGCACCAAAAGTATTGGCAGAATATGGCTTTACTGTAGAAAATCTTGTAAAAGTCGTTCAAGACTTGAAATAATCCTAAGAATCAGAGCGTAAGCTCTGGTTTTTCTTACTAGAAAAGCAGGTACAATCTTGTAAAAGTAGCTGAAATTTGATATAGTAGTCCTATGTAAAAGACAAAGGAGAATACAATGAATCCAAATTATACATTTTTAATTATGCTTGTAGCGATGTTGGGCTTGATGTTCTTTATGCAACGCTCTCAAAAGAAACAAGCACAAAAACGTATGGAAAGCTTAAATAAACTACAAAAAGGCTATGAAGTGATTACAATCGGTGGACTTTACGGAACAGTCGATGAAGTAGATACTGAGAAGAGAACGATTGTTCTTGATGTAGATGGAGTTTACTTGACTTTTGAACTAGCTGCTATCAAGACTGTATTACCGCTGAAAGAAACAGCTTCACTAGAAGGCGCAATTGAAAAATAAGACGGGATTACTAACTCCCGTTTTTCTATAAAAGAAAGGAAATGGGATGAAAAAATTAGTCTTTGTCTGTCTAGGAAATATTTGCCGCAGTCCTATGGCCGAGTTTGTTATGAAATCAATGACAGATAATTATGAAATCCAAAGTCGAGCGACTTCTTCTTGGGAACATGGCAATTCGATTCATAAGGGAACTCAAGGGATTTTTCAACAGTATGAGATTCCTTACGACAAAACCAAAACATCGCTTCAGATTAGTAAGGAAGATTTTGAAGCCTTTGATTATATTATCGGAATGGATGCTTCAAATGTTTCTGACTTACGTCAGATGTGTCCAGTAGACTGTCAAGATAAGATTTACTCATTTGCATCTGAAAGTGTTCCAGATCCTTGGTATACAGGAGATTTTGAGGAAACCTATCAGCGTGTTCAAGAGGGTTGTCAAGCATGGTTAGAACGTTTAGAGAAGGAGAGTGAAGATGGAAAATCTTAAGAATTTTTACGAAAAGTATCGTGTCTATCTGACTCGTCAACGTTTAGAGCTTTTGGCAGTAGTTACGATTGTTTTTTGTGCTGTGCTCGTCTTTTTTCTAAATATTCCCGGAAAAGGTGTTCTAAAGCTTGATAATGGAACCATTGTTTACGATGGCAGTCTTGTACGTGGTAAAATGAATGGACAAGGTACCATTACCTTCCAAAATGGAGACCAGTATACTGGTGGTTTCAACAATGGAGCCTTCAACGGAAAAGGTACCTTTCAATCTAAAGAAGGCTGGACCTACGAAGGTGATTTTGTAAATGGTCAGGCTGAAGGAAAAGGGAAACTAACAACAGAACAAGAAGTTGTTTATGAAGGGACTTTTAAACAAGGCGTTTTTCAACAAAAATAAAGCCTCCTTATCAAAGGAGGTATTGTTAGCATCTAAAAGTAAGCGCTTACTAGAAAATCTATCTCTTTCCAAGTCCCTTTTCCAAGTAAGTTTGTGAAATAAAAAATATTTGAAATTAATTTCACAAACTCTAAATAAAAAATTTGATAAGTAAAGAGAATAAGAAAAAATTCACAAACAATAAAAAATTCTTTGTGAAATGTTTATGAAACTGTTTACAAAGTTGAAATAATGCGTTATAATAAACTTGTGAAAAAATTAACAAAGGATATCGATCCTTGAAAGCTATGGAGGAAAATATGGCTGATAAAAAAACTGTGACACCAGAAGAAAAGAAACTTGCTGCTGAAAAGCATGTTGATGGCTTGGTGCAAAAAGCTTTAGTTGCTCTTGAGGAAATGCGTAAACTCGACCAAGAACAGGTCGACTACATCGTAGCTAAAGCGTCAGTGGCAGCTTTGGATGCCCACGGAGAATTGGCTATACATGCCTATGAAGAAACAGGACGCGGTGTATTTGAAGATAAAGCAACTAAGAACTTGTTTGCTTGTGAACACGTGGTAAACAACATGCGTCACACTAAAACAGTTGGTGTTATCGAAGAAGACGATGTAACAGGTTTGACTCTTATCGCTGAACCGGTCGGTGTTGTTTGTGGTATCACTCCAACAACAAACCCAACATCAACAGCAATCTTCAAATCATTGATTTCATTGAAGACACGTAACCCAATCGTCTTTGCCTTCCATCCATCAGCACAAGAATCATCTGCTCATGCAGCTCAAATCGTTCGTGATGCTGCGATTAAAGCCGGAGCTCCTGAAAACTGTGTACAGTGGATTACTGAACCATCTATGGAAGCAACTAGTGCGCTTATGAACCACGAAGGTATTGCAACAATCCTTGCAACAGGTGGTAATGCTATGGTTAAAGCCGCATACTCATGTGGTAAACCAGCACTTGGAGTAGGTGCCGGAAACGTGCCAGCTTATGTTGAAAAATCAGCTAACATTCGCCAAGCTGCACACGATATCGTCATGTCTAAATCATTTGATAACGGTATGGTCTGTGCCTCAGAGCAAGCGGTTATCATTGATAAAGAAATTTACGATGAATTTGTAGCAGAGTTCAAATCATATCACACTTACTTTGTAAACAAAAAAGAAAAAGCACTTCTTGAAGAATTCTGCTTCGGCGTGAAAGCAAACAGCAAAAACTGTGCTGGTGCAAAATTGAACGCTGACATCGTTGGTAAACCAGCAACTTGGATTGCAGAGCAAGCAGGATTTACAGTTCCAGAAGGAACAAACATTCTTGCTGCAGAATGTAAAGAAGTTGGTGAAAACGAGCCATTGACTCGTGAAAAATTGTCACCAGTTATCGCAGTTTTGAAATCTGAAAGCCGTGAAGATGGTATTTCCAAAGCTCGTCAAATGGTTGAATTTAACGGTCTTGGTCACTCAGCAGCTATCCACACAGCTGACGAAGAATTGACTAAAGAATTTGGTAAAGCTGTTAAAGCTATTCGTGTTATCTGTAACTCACCTTCTACTTTCGGTGGTATCGGGGACGTTTACAATGCCTTCTTGCCATCATTGACACTCGGATGTGGTTCTTACGGACGCAACTCAGTTGGGGATAACGTTAGTGCCATTAACCTTTTGAATATCAAAAAAGTCGGAAGACGGAGAAATAACATGCAATGGATGAAACTTCCTTCAAAAACATACTTTGAACGTGATTCAATTCAATACCTTCAAAAATGTCGTGACGTTGAACGTGTCATGATCGTTACTGACCATGCCATGGTAGAGCTTGGTTTCCTTGATCGTATCATCGAACAACTTGATCTTCGTCGCAATAAGGTTGTTTACCAAATCTTTGCTGATGTAGAACCAGATCCAGATATCACTACAGTTGAACGTGGTACTGAAATCATGCGTGCCTTCAAACCAGATACAATCATCGCTCTCGGCGGTGGATCTCCAATGGATGCTGCTAAAGTAATGTGGCTCTTCTACGAACAACCAGAAGTGGACTTCCGTGACCTTGTCCAAAAATTCATGGATATCCGTAAACGTGCCTTCAAATTCCCATTGCTTGGTAAGAAGACTAAATTCATCGCAATCCCAACAACATCTGGTACAGGATCTGAAGTAACTCCATTTGCCGTTATCTCTGATAAAGCAAACAACCGCAAATACCCAATCGCTGACTACTCATTGACACCAACTGTGGCAATCGTAGACCCTGCCTTGGTATTGACAGTTCCTGGATTTGTTGCTGCGGATACTGGTATGGACGTATTGACCCACGCGACTGAAGCTTACGTATCACAAATGGCTAGCGACTACACTGATGGTCTTGCACTTCAAGCGATCAAACTTGTATTCGAAAACCTTGAAAGCTCAGTTAAGAACGCAGACTTCCATTCACGCGAGAAAATGCATAACGCTTCAACAATCGCTGGTATGGCCTTTGCCAATGCCTTCCTAGGTATTTCTCACTCAATGGCTCATAAGATTGGTGCGCAATTCCACACAATCCACGGTCGTACAAATGCAATCTTGCTTCCATATGTCATCCGCTACAACGGTACGCGTCCAGCTAAGACAGCAACATGGCCTAAGTACAACTACTACCGTGCAGATGAAAAATACCAAGATATCGCTCGTATGCTTGGGCTTCCGGCTTCTACTCCAGAAGAAGGTGTGGAATCTTACGCAAAAGCTGTCTATGAACTTGGTGAGCGCGTAGGTATCCAAATGAACTTCAAAGCACAAGGTATCGACGAAAAAGAATGGAAAGAACATTCACGTGAATTAGCCTTCCTTGCTTACGAAGACCAATGTTCACCAGCTAACCCACGCCTTCCAATGGTTGACCATATGCAAGAAATCATCGAAGATTCTTACTATGGCTACAAAGAAAGACCAGGACGCCGTAAATAATTGTTATCAGCCTAGAGGCAGGAATTTCCTGCCTCTTTTTTGTAAAATTGGAAGATTGAAAATAATTTTTAGCTTTTCACTTTTCATTTTAAAAGGAAACCGATAAATGACTAGGTAGACAAAGAAAGACAGCAGTATAGGCTTTCAAAGGAGAAAGAAAAATAAGTGAGGTGTAGACAAAAAACAACGCCCGTACTTGCAATTCAACTCAAATAGTTATATAATAGGTTTGTTGAAAGGTGATTTGTAGTGATTCAAGTTACTCTTTTCACAATAAAATTTTCATGATTTTCATAAGGAGGAAATCACTAATGGTAGTTAAAGTTGGTATTAACGGTTTCGGACGTATCGGTCGTCTTGCTTTCCGCCGTATCCAAAACGTAGAAGGTGTTGAAGTTACACGCATCAACGACCTTACAGATCCAGTTATGCTTGCACACTTGTTGAAATATGACACAACTCAAGGTCGTTTCGACGGAACTGTGGAAGTTAAAGAAGGTGGATTTGAAGTTAACGGTAAATTCGTTAAAGTTTCTGCTGAACGTGATCCAGAACAAATTGACTGGGCTAACGACGGTGTAGAAATCGTTCTTGAAGCAACTGGTTTCTTTGCTACTAAAGCAGCTGCTGAAAAACACCTTAAAGGTGGAGCTAAAAAAGTTGTTATCACTGCTCCTGGTGGATCAGATGTTAAAACAGTTGTATTTAACACTAACCACGACGTTCTTGACGGTACTGAAACAGTTATCTCAGGTGCTTCATGTACTACAAACTGCTTGGCTCCAATGGCTAAAGCTCTTCAAGATAACTTCGGTGTTGTTGAAGGATTGATGACTACTATCCACGCTTACACTGGTGACCAAATGATTCTTGATGGACCACACCGTAAAGGTGACCTCCGTCGTGCTCGCGCTGGTGCTGCTAACATCGTACCTAACTCAACTGGTGCTGCAAAAGCTATCGGTCTTGTAATCCCAGAATTGAACGGTAAACTTGACGGAGCTGCACAACGCGTTCCTACACCAACTGGTTCAGTAACTGAATTGGTAGTTGTTCTTGAAAAGAACGTTACTGTTGATGAAGTGAATGCAGCTATGAAAGCAGTAGCCAATGAATCATACGGTTACACAGAAGATCCAATCGTATCTTCAGATGTTGTAGGTATGTCTTACGGATCATTGTTTGACGCAACTCAAACTAAAGTTCTTGACGTTGACGGTAAACAATTGGTTAAAGTTGTTTCATGGTACGACAACGAAATGTCATACACTGCACAACTTGTTCGTACTCTTGAATACTTCGCAAAAATCGCTAAATAATTCTTGAGTTGATAAAAAAGCAAGGCCTTTGGTCTTGCTTTTTAAATATTTAAGAATGGATGACACAATCATCCATTCTTTTTTAATTCTGTTTCAAAAGTATTCGAGAGGGTAGTAAAACTCAATTTTTCTAAGGTGAGTGGATGTGTAAAGGAAAGTCGAAAGGCATGAAGCATAAGCCGACTTGATTTTGATTTACTATTATAGAGAGGGTCACCCAAGATAGGAAAGTTATGATGAGAAAGGTGGACACGTATTTGATGCGTTCGACCAGTTTTTAGTTTGCAACGAACCAAGGAAGTTTTGTTTGGAAATTGCTTTAATTTGCTTACATGCGTTTCAGCATATTGCCCATTTTTTGTATCAACTATTCGTTTTCTGCGATCATGACGATCACGTCCAATTTTGTCCCTGAAAACAAGCTCTTTGCCGTTTATATTTCCGTTAACAAGTGCCCAATATTCCCTAGAAATCTCTTTTTTCTCCAACAAGCGATTGAGAATAGGCAGGATAAAAGGATTTTTGGCAAAGAGGACTAAGCCGCTGGTTTCCATGTCCAGACGATGAACGACATAACAGGTCTGGCCAACGTAGGCACTGACATGGTTAAGAAGAGCAATTTCGTTTGGTTGGTTACCGTGGGTTTTCATACCCTCAGGTTTGTTTACAATAATCAAGTGTTGGTCTTGATAAACCTCCTGAACGAGGTTTGGGTTGCCCCAAGGAATTTCTTTTTCGGGATAATCTTCCTCGTCAAAAGTTAACTGGCAAATATCTCCAGGATTTACCATCTCGTTCCAGTGAACTTCTTCTTGATTTATCAAAATATGTTTCTTGATTCTCAAAAAATGACGGATTTTTCTAGGGATGAGGAGTTGTTCCTCAAGTAATTGCTTTACCGTCATTTGAGGTAGAGAGTCTGGTAATGTAAATGTGAATTTCATACAGATATTGTAACAAAAAAAGCCCTATTTGGATAGGAAATAGCTAAATTCTTGTCTTCCTATGATGAAGATGATAAAATAAACGCATGAAATTAGATAAATTATTTGAGAAATTTCTTTCTCTTTTTAAAAAAGAAACAAGTGAATCAGAGGATTCTGATTCTACTAGCTTACGTCGCTCTCGTAGTGATCGAAAAAAATTAGCCCAAGTAGGTCCAATTCGAAAATTCTGGCGTCGCTATCATCTAACAAAGATTGTCCTTATACTAGGTTTGAGTGCAGGCTTGCTAGTTGGAACCTATTTGTTTGCTGTAGCCAAGTCAACCAATGTCAATGATTTGCAAAATGCCTTGAAAACTCGAACTCTCATTTTTGACCGTGAAGAAAAGGAGGCTGGTGCCTTGTCTGGTCAAAAAGGAACCTACGTTGAACTGACTGACATCAGTAAAAACTTGCAAAATGCTGTAATTGCGACTGAAGACCGTTCTTTCTATAAAAACGACGGGATTAACTATGGACGCTTCTTCTTGGCTATTATCACTGCTGGTCGTTCAGGTGGTGGCTCTACTATTACCCAACAGCTGGCTAAAAATGCCTATCTGTCGCAGGATCAAACTGTTGAGAGAAAAGCGAAAGAATTTTTCCTTGCTTTAGAATTAACCAAAAAATATAGTAAGGATCAAATTCTAACCATGTACCTTAACAACGCTTATTTTGGAAATGGTGTGTGGGGTGTAGAAGATGCGAGTAAGAAATACTTTGGAGTTTCTGCGTCAGAAGTGAGTTTGGATCAAGCTGCGACTCTGGCAGGGATGCTCAAAGGACCGGAACTGTATAATCCCTTGAAATCTGTAGAAGATTCTACCAATCGTCGTGATACTGTCTTGCAAAATATGCTTGCTGCGGGTTACATTGATAAAAACCAAGAAACCGAAGCTGCAGAAGTTGATATGACTTCGCAATTGCACGATAAGTATGAAGGGAAAATCTCAGATTACCGCTATCCTTCTTATTTTGATGCAGTTGTTAATGAAGCTGTTTCCAAGTATAATCTAACAGAGGAAGAAATCGTCAATAATGGCTACCGCATTTACACAGAATTGGACCAAAACTACCAAGCAAATATGCAGGTTGTCTATGAAAACACCTCACTATTTCCGAGGGCAGAGGATGGAACATTTGCTCAATCAGGAAGTGTAGCTCTCGAACCGAAAACAGGGGGAGTTCGTGGAGTTGTCGGTCAGGTTGCTGACAATGATAAAACTGGATTCCGGAATTTCAACTATGCAACTCAATCAAAACGTAGTCCTGGTTCTACAATTAAGCCTTTAGTTGTTTATACGCCAGCAGTTGAAGCAGGTTGGGCTTTGAATAAGCAATTGGATAACCATACCATGCAGTACGACAGCTATAAGGTTGATAACTATGCAGGGATCAAAACGAGTCGAGAAGTTCCTATGTATCAAGCCTTGGCAGAGTCGCTTAATCTACCTGCTGTTGCCACTGTTAATGATTTGGGCGTCGACAAGGCTTTTGATGCAGGCGAAAAATTCGGACTCAACATGGAAAAGGTCGACCGTGTTCTTGGTGTCGCCTTGGGAAGTGGTGTCGAAACCAATCCTCTGCAAATGGCTCAAGCATATGCTGCCTTTGCAAATGAAGGTTTAATGCCTGAAGCTCATTTTATTAGTAGAATTGAAAATGCTAGTGGACAAGTTATTGCAAGCCATAAAAATTCACAAAAACGGGTGATTGATAAGTCTGTAGCTGATAAGATGACCAGTATGATGTTGGGGACATTCACCAACGGTACCGGTATTAGTTCATCGCCTGCAGATTATGTCATGGCAGGAAAAACTGGTACAACTGAAGCGGTTTTCAATCCAGAATATACAAGTGACCAGTGGGTAATTGGTTATACACCGGATGTAGTGATTAGTCACTGGCTTGGCTTCCCGACGACTGATGAAAATCACTATCTAGCTGGCTCTACTTCAAACGGTGCAGCTCATGTCTTTAGAAACATTGCCAATACCATTTTACCTTATACGCCAGGAAGTACCTTTACAGTTGAAAATGCTTATAAGCAAAATGGAATTGCACCAGCCAATACAAGAAATCAAGTACAGAGTAATGAATCAAATCAGGCGGATAATAGCCTTTCTGATATTAGAAGTCGTGCACAAAATCTGGTAGATGAGGCCAGTCGTGCTATCTCGGATGCTAAAATTAAAGAAAAGGCACAAACAATATGGGATTCAGTAGTCAATCTATTTCGTTAAGATGCTTGTCAAAGCCTAGCTTTCTTGTTATAATAGATAAGATGGAGGCGTTATGGCACTAAAAAAAGCAAGCCTAGCTTGTGCGGTTTGTGGTTCGAGAAACTATTCAATCAAGATCAGCGGGAACCCCAAGCCAACACGACTAGAAGTAAATAAATTTTGTAAACATTGTGGTAAGTATACTACACACAGAGAAACGAGATAGGAGAGAGCGATGCGTTTTATTGGAGATATTTTTAGACTTCTTAAAGACACAACATGGCCAACTCGCAAGGAAAGCTGGAGAGATTTTCGTTCTATCATGGAATACACTGCTTTCTTTGTTGTGATTATTTATATTTTTGACAAGTTGATTGTTTCAGGTTTGATTCGATTTATTAACATTTTTTAGAAGATCTGTGGAGTTATTTACGCTAAAAATCTTCTATTATGAAAGGAAGTATCATGGATAGTTTTGATAAAGGATGGTTTGTCTTACAAACTTATTCTGGTTATGAAAATAAGGTAAAAGAAAATCTATTACAACGTGCACAAACCTACAATATGTTGGATAATATTTTACGTGTTGAAATTCCAACACAAACAGTGCAAGTTGAAAAAAATGGAAAGAGAAAAGAAGTAGAAGAAAATCGCTTTCCAGGTTATGTTCTTGTGGAAATGGTGATGACAGATGAAGCTTGGTTTGTTGTTCGAAACACACCAAACGTTACAGGATTCGTCGGATCTCACGGAAATAGATCAAAACCAACTCCATTATTGGAACAAGAAATCCGTGATATCTTGGTTTCTATGGGACAAACTGTACAAGAGTTTGATATCGATGTTGAAGTTGGTCAAACTGTACGTATCATTGATGGAGCTTTTGCAGACTATACTGGTAAGATTACAGAGATTGATAACAATAAAGTGAAGATGATTATCTCTATGTTTGGTAATGACACAGTTGCAGAAGTAAACCTAAACCAAATTGCAGAATTATAACCCCCAGAGAGGCATGTCCTCTCTTTTTTGTGCAGTTGAGACGGTGTAGGGAACAGAATGGGGGAAATGGGACAAAAGTGTTTCTGAATCTGTTAGACTGTATCTAGAAAAGGGGACGTTATGTTTAAAGAATTATATGAAGAAGTCCAGGGGATTGTATATAAGTGTAGAAATGAATATTACCTTCATTTATGGGATCTATCGGATTGGGACCAAGAGGGGATGATTTGCTTACATGAATTGATTAGTAGAGAAGAAGAGCTGGCAGAAGATATTCCTCGTTTACGTAAATACTTCAAAACAAAGTTCCGTAATCGAATTTTAGACCATATCCGTAAACAAGAAAGCCAGAAGCGTAGATATGATAAAGAACCTTATGAAGAAGTAGGTGAGATTAGTCATCGTATCAGTGAGGGAGGTCTGTGTCTAGATGATTATTATCTCTTTCATGAGACACTAAGAGATTATAGAAACAAACAAAGTAAAGACAAACAAGAAGAGTTAGAACGCGTCTTAAGAAATGAACGCTTTCGAGGACGTCAAAAAGTGTTAAGAGACTTACGTATTGTGTTTAAAGAGTTTGACATCCGTACTCAATAGGAAGTCATACAAAAAAGATAAAAAGTTTAAAAAAGTAGTTGACAAAGTATGAAAAGTCGGTATAATAGTAAGAGTTGAAAATAACTCTGGTCCGTTGGTCAAGGGGTTAAGACACCGCCTTTTCACGGCGGTAACACGGGTTCGAATCCCGTACGGACTATGGTATGTTGTGGTTGTGGCACTTGATGAAAAAAGATTAAAAAAGTTTCAAAAAAGTGTTGACAAGCGAAAGCGACTGTGATATACTAATATAGTTGTCGCTTGAGAGAAGCGAGTGACAAAGACCTTTGAAAACTGAACAAGACGAACCAAT